>CAIUBS010000001.1 GCA_903897475.1 uncultured Actinomycetes bacterium
CCAATTCCTGAAATCAATAAAACTTTGCGTGGATTTGCCCAAGTTCGAGCACATGGCGCCCCACTTGCTTGTGATTACAAATTTGATGGCACAAATCTCATTGCCAACTTAGATGAGCCAGTATTTGGTCTTGCAACTGGCCAGGCTTTGGTTATTTACGATAACGATCGTGTAGTTGGTTCTGGCACTATTTGCGAAACGATTTAGTATGAGTGCGCAGATTAGACATAAAATTCAAGAGCTTTGTGAAGAGATTTCAGATCATCAATTTAAATACTATGTTTTAGATGCACCAACAATTACCGATGCTGCCTTTGATAAGTTATGGAATGAGTTAGTAACACTAGAGAAGAAGTATCCGCAATATAAATTAGAAAGCTCACCCACTTTGCAGGTTGGTGGGGGCTTTTCTACCTCCTTTGCCCAGTTTGATCACATTGAGAAGATGATGAGCTTAGATAACGTATTTGATGAAAAAGAGCTTGATTCTTGGTTTGATCGAATTGAAAAAGCTGGCGTTAAAAATAGCTGGCTATGTGAGGTCAAAGTTGATGGCTTGGCAATTAATTTACTTTATGAAGATGGCAGGCTCACTAGGGCCCTCACCCGCGGTAATGGCACAACTGGTGAAGATGTAACTTTAAATATTAAGACTATTAAATCAGTACCAACTGAATTATCTGGAAAAAACTTACCCGCAACTCTTGAGGTTCGTGGTGAGGTATTTTTCCCACTGCAATCATTTGATGAGTTAAATGATTCACTAGAAGAGGCAGGTAAACCTAGATTTGCTAATCCAAGAAATGCAGCAGCTGGATCTCTTCGGCAAAAAGATCCAAAGATCACAGCCTCTCGCCCTCTTGATGTTGTAGTTCATGGCATAGGAGCTGCCACTGGTATTTCATTTGAAAAACAATCAGATGCGTATGAACTTCTTAAAAGCTGGGGTTTGCCAACTAGTAAGCGATATAAGGTTGTTGCAACTCGCAAAGAGGTTTTAGATTTTATTAAAGGGTATGAAAAAGATCGTCATAATGTTGAGCATGAGATAGATGGTGTTGTAATTAAGGTAAATGAGATCTCAGTTCAAAACACACTTGGCTTTACCTCACGGGCGCCAAAATGGGCGATTGCTTATAAGTATCCACCGGAGGAGGTAGTAACAAAGTTATTGGATATTAAGGTCAGTGTTGGTAGAACTGGACGAGTAACTCCCTTTGCTTTTATGGAGCCAGTAAAGGTTGCAGGATCCACCGTTACCAATGCAACACTGCATAACGCACAAGAGATTGTTAGAAAAGGAATTTTGATTGGCGATACGGTATTAATCCGTAAAGCAGGAGATGTAATTCCTGAAGTATTAGCACCAGTTCTTGAAAAAAGAGATGGCAGTGAAAAGGCATTTGTAATGCCAAATAAGTGTCCAGATTGTGGCAGCAAACTTCGTGCAATGAGTGAAGGCGATGTTGATATTCGTTGCCCAAACTCACAATCATGCCCAGCGCAAGTTGTCGAACGTCTTTTCTATATTGGATCTCGCGCAGCATTAGATATTGATGTATTAGGTTATGAAGCAGCTGCCGCCTTACTGGCAGATAACTTGGTCGTAGATGAAGCAGATTTATTTGCTTTGACTCTAAAAGATTTAGCTAAATCTGCCTTTTTTACAAAGAAGGATGGCTCACTTTCAGTTATTGCAGATCGATTTATTGCTGGCCTTGAGCTAGCTAAAACCAGACCGCTTTGGCGAATTTTAGTTGCACTCTCCATTAGACATGTTGGTCCAACAAGTGCGCAAGCACTTGCTAATAAGTTTGGCTCAATTGCAAATATTCAAAAAGCTAGTGCGGATGAGTTAGCAAATACTGAAGGTGTTGGCGCGGTAATGGCAGAGGCAATCATCGAATGGTTCTCAGTAGATTGGCATAAACAAATCATTAAGAAATGGGAAAAAGCTGGGGTTGCCTTAGTTGATGCGCCAAAAGAAAAGTTAAAACAAACTTTAGAAGGGCTCACAATTGTGGTTACCGGCTCACTTAAAGATTTCACACGCGATAGTGTGAGTGAGGCAATAACTTCACGGGGTGGAAAGGCTTCATCCTCAGTTTCATCAAAAACTGACTTCCTAGTTGCTGGTGATGCTGCTGGTTCTAAGTTAGATAAAGCACAAGAGCTAGGAATTACTATCCTCGATGAGGCTGGATTTAAATTATTACTGGAGAAGGGGATAAACTAAGCACATGAGAATGCTTAATGAAAACCTACGCGAACTTCCAATGTCACCAGTTGCCTTTGGAGTAGTAACCTTCGCAATTCTCTCTTTGCTTCTTTATTTAACACTTCGTATCGACCGGGATTAATTATTGCTGCAGTAAACAAAGAGTTTGCCATCGTTGGTGGCACCTTTGACCCTATTCATCTAGGCCATCTTCACCTAATCAAAGAGATTTCAAATAGATATGAAAAAGTTTTAGTTATCCCATCAGGCAAACCTTGGTTAAAAGAAAATCCACCAGTTGCAACTGCTGAGCAAAGATTTCAAATGGCAGATTTAGCAGTAACCTCAATGGGGCTAAGTGAAAAGGTTGAGGTAATGCCAATTGAGATTAGAAGAGAAGGAAATAGTTACGCAATCGATACGGTCGAGGAGTTAAAGCGGATCTATCCAAATACCAACTTCACATTAGTTCTTGGAAGTGATGCAGCCAAACACTTGGATAAGTGGCATCGATCTAAAGAGCTGCAGGAGGCGGTGAAGGTTTTAGTTGTTAAGCGGCCAGGATCATTAGCTTCAGATTTTGATGAAATATCAATTAAAGCTTTAGATATCTCATCAACTAAGGTTAGGCAGTCAATTGCAAAGCGTGAAAATGTGAGTGATTTACTACCGGCAAAGGTAGTTACCTTTATTAGAGAGTTTGGGTTATATGGCAGTCGGTAAGCGCACCATTGAATTAACCAAAATCGCAGCAGCAGCTCTCGCGGACAAACTAGGAAGTGAGATCGTGGCAATTGATCTTTCTGAACAATTAGTTTTAAACCAAGTCTTCCTGCTAGTTACTGGAAATAATGAACCACAATTGCAAGCATTATCTGATGAAGTGCAACGAAAGCTTGCCGAAGCTGGTGAGAAACCTGCACGCAAAGAGGGAAGTGGCGCGTGGATTCTCCTGGATTACACCGATTTAGTTGTTCATATTCAAAGTGCTGAGCTTCGTAATTACTACATGCTTGATCGGCTTTGGAATGATTGCCCAAAGATTGATTTGGAATTAGCGAAAGCAAATCGGTAATGAGTAATCCAAATTCACCAATTCGTGTCGTACTTTGGCGCCATGGCCAAACTGACTGGAATGTTGAAAATCGCTTTCAAGGCCACTCAGATATTCCATTAAATAAAGTGGGGGAGTATCAGGTAGCGCAAGCTGCCTCTGTTTTAGCAGGACTAAAGCCAAATCGAATAATTTCCAGCGATTTAATCCGTGCCAGATCAACAGCTGCAGCGTTAGCTGATTTAACAAATTTAAAGGTTGAGATTAATCCTGGGCTACGGGAAACACATGGTGGACTTTGGGAAGGTAAGACTGCGCCAGAAAATCGAGCAACTCATGGTGATCTATTTGCTAACTGGTATGAGGGCGGTGATGAACCAGCAGGTGTTACTGGAGAAAGACGAAGTGATGTGGCAAAGCGCGCAGTTGGTGTAATTGAAAAAGAGACTGCAAACTTTTCTGGAACAATTGTTTTTGTAACACA
>CAIUBS010000002.1 GCA_903897475.1 uncultured Actinomycetes bacterium
AAGGATTACTCCGGTACTTGGAGAATATTGCGAGGAGATGAGATTGGTGTTGCACTAGGTGCATACCTAATCGAGAAAGGGAATGTAGAGCATGGTGCGATCGCTAATTCACTAGTCTCCTCAGCATTATTAGGCAAAATTGCAACAAGTAAGAACATTAGATTTTCTGAAACCTTAACTGGATTTAAATGGATTTCAAAAGTACCTAATTTAGAGTATGGGTATGAAGAAGCACTTGGCTACTGTGTAGATCCTAAAACTGTAAACGATAAGGATGGAATTAGTGCAGCAATACTTGTTGCCGAGCTCGCAAATGAACTGAAAAATAATGGCAAAACACTTGAAGATTATCTTCTAGAAATTGGAAATGAGTTTGGATTTCATATTACTGACCAGATTTCTATACGTGTGGGTCAGGTTGGTGAATCTAAAGCATTAATGGATCAAATTTTAAATAATCCTCCTAAAGAAATCCTTGGATGCAATCTTGAATCAATTGAGAATTTAAATGAAAAAAAAGATTTAAGCACGCCTGGCATAAGACTTAAGTATTCAGGAGGGATTAGAGTGATTATTAGACCAAGTGGTACTGAGCCTAAGTTAAAATGTTATGTAGAGGTTATAGGAGACTCAAAATCAGGCACTGAGAAATTAATGTCGCAAGTTAGACAAGTTTTGATTAAAGTACTCACATGATTATTGATGGCAGTGAAGGTGATTTAAAACGATTTTTAGATGACTTACCGCCAGTTGATCAAGTAGGAGCGGATGCAAGGGCTGCCATGCTTGCAACTAGAAGCATAAAAACTACAAGTAAAGCTTGGGCAATTGATATGGCTATAAGTATGGTGGACTTAACAACACTTGAAGGTGCTGATACACCAGGAAAAGTTAAAGCGCTTTGCGCAAAAGCAGTTAGGCCCGATCCAACAGATTTAACTGTTCCATCTGTGGGTGCAATTTGTGTTTACAATGACATGGTAAAAATCGCTCGAGAAGAATTAGACTTAATTGGCGGAAGGAAGATCCCGGTTGCAGCTGTATCTACGGCCTTTCCTTCTGGCCGTGCTTCAATTGAAGTAAAAAAACAAGATACTCAAGATGCCTTAAATGCAGGTGCTTCCGAAATTGATATGGTCATTGATCGTGGTGCATTTCTGTCAGGTAAAATTGGTAAAGTTTTCGAAGAAATAAAAATAGTTAAAGATATCTGCGGTGAGAAAGCACATTTAAAGGTTATATTTGAAACAGGAGAGCTTGTTACTTATGACAATGTAAGAAAAGCCTCTTATCTTGCAATGCTTGCTGGGGCTGATTTTATAAAAACTAGTACAGGCAAGGTTAATCCAGCTGCCACAGCTCCAGTCGTATTAGTTATGCTCGAAGCCGTTCGCGATTACTTTGCTCTTACCGGGATTAAAATTGGGGTCAAGCCAGCTGGCGGTATCAAAACAACAAAGGACGCCATAAAGCAACTAGTACTCGTAAATGAAACTGCCGGATCTGATTGGTTAAATCCTTCACTATTTAGAATTGGTGCAAGTTCACTATTAAACGATCTCTTAATGCAGCGGATGAAATTACGCACTGGGCACTACGCTAGTGCCAACTACGTGACAATAGATTAGGTGGGTTATGAGCGACTTTGAATATGCAAATGCTCCTGAATCTAAAGCCATTGCAAAAATTTCCCAATCTTATGATCTATTTATTGGCGGTAAATTTATAAAACCTAAAAAAGGTAAAAGTTTTAATACAATTAATCCAGCAACTGAAGAAGTACTTGCAAAAATCGCTTATGCAGATGAATTAGATATTGATATTGCAGTTTCTCACGCAAAATTAGCATATACAAAAGTTTGGTCAAAACTTCCAGCTAAAGAGCGTGGAAAATACTTATATCGAATTGCTAGAATTTTACAAGAGAGGGCTCGTGAGTTTGCGGTTGTAGAAACATTGGATAATGGAAAGCCAATTAGAGAATCTCGAGACACTGATATTCCTCTTGCTGCTGCACACTTTTTCTACCATGCCGGTTGGGCAGATAAATTAGAATATGCAGGACTTGGTAATAAACCCAAATCTCTTGGTGTAGTCGGACAAATCATCCCGTGGAATTTTCCACTACTTATGCTGGCATGGAAAATTGCACCGGCACTTGCTACTGGAAACACTGTGGTACTAAAACCGGCAGAGACTACTCCGCTAACTGCACTTTTATTCGCAGAAGTTTGTCAACAAGCAGGGCTTCCTGATGGAGTAGTCAATATTGTTACTGGTGATGGAATAACTGGAGCAGCACTAGTAAATCATCCCGACATAAATAAAATCGCTTTCACAGGTTCGACCGAAGTCGGAAAATCCATTGCCAGATCAATATCTGCAACTAAAAAGAGTGCAACGCTAGAGCTTGGTGGGAAAGCAGCAAATATAGTCTTTGAGGATGCCGCAGTAGATGAAGCTGTGGAAGGAATCGTAAATGGAATTTTCTTCAATCAGGGCCATGTTTGTTGTGCTGGTTCAAGATTATTGCTTCAAGAAAACATTATGGATGAAGTATTGGAAAAGTTAAAGAAAAGAATGAGTTTAATCAGGGTTGGTGATCCAATGGATAAAAATACAGATCTTGGAGCGATTAACTCATTAGAACAATTAAGGAGAATTAAGGATCTGGCTAGCACCGGTGACAGTGAAGGAGCCAATCGTTGGTCACCTGAATGTAAATTACCCACAAAAGGATACTGGTTTGCTCCTACAATTTTTACTGGAGTATCACAATCACACAGAATCGCACGAGAAGAAATTTTTGGTCCAGTCTTATCTGTTTTAACTTTTAGAACTCCTGCTGAGGCCATTGAGAAAGCAAATAACACCATGTACGGATTATCAGCAGGAATTTGGAGTGATAAAGGTTCTAAGATTCTTTGGGCAGCTAAGCAGTTAAAAGCTGGAGTTATTTGGAGCAACACATTCAATAAATTTGATCCTGCAAGCCCATTTGGTGGCTATAAGGAGTCAGGTTGGGGTCGCGAAGGTGGTCGACATGGTTTAGCGGGATACTTAACATCAGATGCGAAGGTGAGTAAATGAGTCGTATTGATGTGAATAAGACTTATAAGTTATTTATAGGTGGCGCATTCCCTAGGAGTGAATCTGGAAGAGTTTATGAAGTCAAAGGTGCAAATAAAAAATTCATTGCCAACCCGGCAATGGCATCTCGAAAAGATTTAAGAGAAAGCGTAGTCGCTGCAAAATCAGCTTTTCATGGTTGGGCAAATGCCACTGCATTTAATAGAGGTCAAGTTTTATATCGAATTGCAGAGATAATGCAGGGAAGAAGTGAGCAGTTTGTTGAAGAAATATGTGCATTAGAAGGTGTAAGCAATAAAGCTGCTAAGTCTCAAGTTGAAGAGACAATTGACACCTGGGTTTGGTACTCGGGCTGGTGTGACAAATTATCTGCTATTTCTGGTTCGTTAAATCAAGTTTCTGGACCTTTCTATAACTTTACTACTCCAGAACCTCTTGGTGTAGTTGCAGTTTTTGCCGAGAATAAGCCATCGTTGCTTGGAGCTGTAAGAACATTAGCCCCTGTTATTTCAAGTGGAAACACTGCAATACTAATTGCTAGTGAGAAATATCCGTTACCTGCAATCACACTTAGTGAAGTACTTGCGACAAGCGATCTGCCCTCTGGGGTTGTAAATGTACTAACTGGAAAAATTTCAGAGTTAGCATCATGGATTGCCTCTCATATGGAGATTGATGGGGTAGATGTAGCTGGTTTATCCAAGAGTGAAGAAGAGGAATTAAAACTTCATGGAGCTGACAATCTCAAACGAGTCTTTAGATTTACAAACCGTAATCACCCAGAAAGAATTTTAAGCTTTATGGAACAAAAAACTGTTTGGCATCCAATAGGAATTTGAATTACTCAGCAGATATTTTTGTATAAGTAGGTTTGATAACTTTTTCGATTAAGTCTATTTTTTCTTCGTATGAAATAAAAGAACTTTCCATCGCATTTATTGTCACCAGTTGGAGGTCCTCAAACTTCCAATTAAATGCATTCACGCACTGTTGCATTTCATTGCTCATTGAAGTGTTACTCATTAATCGGTTATCAGTATTTAATGTTACTTGAAATTTTAGACTTAACAACTTATCAATTGGGTGTTCTGAGTAAGTCTTGGCGACTCCAGTTTGTAAATTTGAAGTTGGGCAAAGTTCAAGTGCAATTCTTCTATCTTTTATGTATGAAGAAAGACGGCCTAATTTCGCTTTACTTTTATTAAAATCAATATCATCAATAATTCTTACGCCATGCCCTAATCGTTCACCTCCACATATTTGTACTGCTTGCCAGATAGATGGTAAGCCAAATGCTTCACCGGCATGAATAGTAAAGTGTGCATTCTCTTTTCTTAAATATTCAAACTCCTCTAACTGGTTAGAAGGTGGAAATCCATCTTCTGGCCCTGCAATATCAAAACCCACAACTCCTTGATCGCGATACTTAACTACAGCTTTTGCTGCTTCCATAGACCGATTACTCTGGCGCATTCCACAAAGCAATGACTCAACCCTAATTTTGTTTCCTTCGACTGCAGCCTCTGCCATACCTTGTCTATAACCTTCAAGAGTTGCATCAACAACCTGTTCAATAGATAAACCTTGTTCGGTTGATAACTCAGGCGCTCCCCTTACTTCCGCGTACACAACGCCGTCTCTTGCCAAATCTATTACACACTCTCTTGCAACTTGAACTATTCCTTCTTTAGTTTGCATAACTGCGACAGTATGAGCAAAAGTTTCAAGGTATCGTACGAGTGAACCTGAGTTACAAGAATCTTCAAACCACTTTGCTAGTTCTTTTGCATCATCTGTAGGAAGTTTCGAGTAACCAATCCGATCAGCAATCTCAATAATTGTCTGAGCTCTCAATCCACCATCTAGATGATCATGTAGTAACGCCTTGGGTAGACGCTTAATCTGATCTGCTGTTGGTGTATTTGTTAATGACATTTAATCCTCAATTCTTTCTACTACTAGTGGAAGTTGGCTTACTTTTGTGCTCTCTACTCCAATACTAAACGCACCGATTAAAGCTTCACTTGCTCGATCAAATCTTGAAGGTTCATCTGAATGTAAGGTTAAAATAGTTTGACCCTTTATTACGATATCTCCTGGCTTTGCATGTATTTCAATTCCAGCACCATGTTGAAGTGTATCTCCTTGTTTTTGCCTACCAGCACCAAGTCGCCAGGCACTAATTCCGACTTTTAGTGCATCTAAACTTAAAAGTTTTCCTGAAACATCTGCCTTAACTTCAATCTTTTCTTTTGCGATCGGCAGTGGGGCATCATTGTTACCGCCTTGCGCTTTTATCATTTTCCGCCAAACATCCATTGCGGCACCATTTTTTAGTGCATTTGCAGGATCAATTTTTGGCTTTATTTTTGCTGCATCTAACATTTCATTTGCCAAAATAAGAGTAAGTTCGACTACATCAGTTGGACCCGCACCAGATAAAACCTCCAAAGTTTCTCTGACCTCGAGTGAGTTGCCAACTGTTAGTCCTAGTGGCACATCCATAGCTGTCACTAAAGCTCTCGTTTCAACACCTGCACGTTTACCTAAATCCACCATTGTCCTGGCCAACAAACCTGCATCTTTAGGGTCGCTCATGAAGGCACCAGAGCCAGTTTTAACATCTAAAATCAAAGCTTGAGTGCCTTCAGCTATTTTCTTACTCATAATAGATGAAGCAATTAGTGGGATTGATTGAACTGTGCCTGTCACATCACGAAGTGCATAAAGTTTTTTATCTGCAGGTGCTAAGCCACTACCTGCTGCGCATATAACGGCACCACACTCTTGAATAACTTTTAACATTTCCTGATTAGAAATACTTGCCTTCCAACCCTTAATTGACTCTAATTTATCGAGAGTGCCTCCAGTATGACCAAGACCTCGACCTGAAAGCTGTGGAACTGCGGCACCACAAGCTGCCACTAAAGGCGCTAATGGCAAAGTGATTTTGTCACCTACTCCTCCAGTGGAATGTTTATCTACTGTTGGTCTATCTAGTATGGACCAGTTCATTTTTTCTCCACTAGCAATCATTGCATCAGTCCATCTAAAAATTTCTCGATTGTTCATACCGTTTAACAAAATTGCCATTAGTAGAGCTGACATTTGTTCATCAGCAATAATTCCTTTTGTATAAGCGTCAATGGTCCAATCGATTTGGTCATCACTGAGTTCTTGTTTATCTCTTTTTGCGGAAATAATTTCGACTGCCGTAAATTTAGCGGTCATTTATTTCAGATCTTCAGGGCCAAATGCCCATGGAAGTAACGTAGAAAAAGGTTTTGGACCATCTGGAGTCATAAACAACATCTCGTTGCCTCCATGTTCAAATAGAAGTTGTCTACACCTTCCACATGGAGATAGGAAATCACCATTTCCATCAACGCATACAACTGCAATTAATCTTCCACCACCAGATGCAGTTAAGCTCGAAATCAAACCACATTCTGCACATAAACCAACACCATAGCTCGCATTCTCACTATTGCAACCAACAACTACTCTTCCATCATCAACTAATGCTGCTACTCCAACTTTAAAATTTGAATAGGGTGCATAAGCATGTTTCATAACCTCAGTAGCGGCGCTATGTAATTTTTCCCAATCAATATTCATAGGGTAATTGTCCTATGAAAAATAACTATTTTGTACCGCGAAGATATGGAATTCCATCCGCAGCTGGGGCACGAACTCGCCCTATTAGTCCTGAAACTGCGACGATTGTCGCCAGATACGGGATCATTAACATGAACTCTGATGGAATTGGGACTCCAGCGATTGATAAATTACTTTGTAAACTGTTAGTGAAGCCAAAAAATAGTGCCGCTATCAAGGCTCCCTTAGGACTCCATTTTCCAAATATTAAACAGGCCAATGCGATAAATCCTGCTCCTGCAGTCATTGATTGTGAGAACACTCCTACCGCACCAATTGTGAAAACTGCTCCCCCAATTCCAGCTACTGCACCAGCAATTATGACATTTCTAAATCGTAATTTATTGACATCAATTCCTACGCTGTCAGCAGCTATAGGAAGCTCTCCGACTGCTCTAGTTCTTAACCCCCACTTAGATTTAAATAGTGCTATTTGTATGACAGTTACAATTACATACATTAAATAAACAATGATTGTTTGGTTAAACAAAATTGGACCAATAATTGGAATTTTTGAAAGCACAGGAATTGGGATTGCAGAAAAACTTCCGGCAGCATTCCAAGTACTTTCATATGGCACAAGAAGCACAGTGTAGAAAAAGTTAGTTAAACCAAGCACTAATACATTAATTACAAAGCCTAAGATAACTTGGTCTACTTGGAATCTAATTGAGAAGTAAGCCAGAATCCAAGATACCGCCGCTCCGGCAATTGGTGCAGAGATTAATCCCCAAAGCAAATTCTGTGAAAGGCTTGCAACTACTGCAGAAATAAATGCAGCAAACAATAATTGACCTTCAATAGCAATATTTATGACACCAGATTTTTCGCAAAGTAGTCCAGCCATTGAGCCAAATATAAGAGGGACCGCTAACAAAACTGCCGCCTGAAGCATTCCTGTTAGTGGAATAAATTTTCCAGCAGCTGCCCAACTTAAAAATGCCATAATTGAGCTAAAACCAAAAATCACACTTCCTGAAGTAATTTTCTTATTATTTGTGAATTGAATTAATGAGATAAGCACACCAATTAATGCGAGTATGAGAAAAATCAATACTGCAGATTTAGAATTTACTTTCCACTCGCTAATAAGTTTCCATTCATCGCCTAAATAAAAGCTATATGTAATAGGTTCTACCCGTGACGATAAAATGTAGAATATGAAGGCAAAGACAATTAAAAGAGCTGTCATGACTAAGACTCCAGTCTTTCGCCTTCTCTGAAGGGCATTTAACTGTGACATTAGCCGTTCCAACCTTTAGCTGCCATTGACTTTGATTCGACGCTTTTCTTTAATCTAAAAACCATCTTTAAAAGTGCAGGAGCAGCAATGAATAAGACTATTAAAGCTTGAATTACTTGAATAATTTCATTTGAGGTTCCAGTATTTGATAGCAAAGTTCTGCCACCAGTTTGCAAGGCACCAAATAGTAGGGCCCCAAAAAGTGTTCCAATTGGCGTAGCTTGACCAAGTAGGGCCACAGTAATTGCATCAAATCCAATACTTCCTGCAATACCAGCAGTAAGGGCGTACTCGGTTCCAATTAAATGTACCGCACCACCAAGTCCGGCTAAGCCACCACATATAAACATGGTGATTGTTGTAACCAATGGCACGGATATTCCTGCTGTTTTGGCTGCACTTGCATTGGCGCCAACCGCACGGAATTTAAATCCGAGTGTGCTTCTATTGAGTAACCACCAAACTAGATAAGTTATTAATAAGGCAATAAAAATTCCAAGATGCAGACGTAAATCTGCTCCAAGTAACTTAGGTAAACGTGCACTTGGATTTACATCGGGAGCAATTGGATCAAATCTTTCCGGCCTTAAGAATACTGAGGTTTTTAGTAGCCAAAGAATGAATAAGGCAGCAACATAGTTAAGCATGATGGTCACAATAACTTCGTGAGCACCAGTTTTTGCCTTGAGTAAACCAACAATCCCACCAAAAATTCCACCAAATAAAATTCCAGCTAACAAGACTAATGGAACATGAACTAGTGGTGGCAGATCAAAATTAAATCCAACATATGAAGCACCAATTGCTCCAAATATGAACTGACCTTGTGCTCCAATATTAAACAACCCTGCTCTAAAGGCCAATGCAACAGCAAGGCCTGCAAAAATTAATGGAATAGATGTGACAATAGTTTCTGATAAAGGATAGAAGCCTCGAAGTACACCTGATTCTCGAGCTAAATTAACGTCATATACGGAGCCTTGAAAAATAGCTAGGTAGGAATTTCCAATTTTAGCTGCTGCAGAGGTAAGGAATTTTCCAGGTGAATTGAATTGAGCCATAATGACTGGATCGGTAAATACAATTATTATTCCACCTATAAAGAACGCGAAAATAAATGATAAAACTGGAAGTAATGTAACTCTTCGTACACTTATCAAAAACTGTCTCATTATTTAATCCCAGCCATCATTAAACCCAGTTTTTCTCGAGAAACATCTGGGCTAACTTCGCCTACAATTTCTCCCTTATAGATAACAGCAATTCGGTCTGCTAATTCAAGAACTTCATCCAGTTCACTGCTAATTAAAAGTATCGCCCGATTAGCACTCCGTTCGGATAGCAATTTTTCATAGACAAACTCAATAGAACCCACATCTAAACCACGTGTAGGCTGAGATGCTACGACAAGTTTAACTTCTCTAGACAATTCTCTAGCTAGTACAACTTTTTGCTTATTTCCACCCGATAAAGATGATGCGGTGTCAAAAATACTTTGCGTTCTTATATCAAATTCTTTTACTAGCTTTGTAGCATTTTTTTCAATGAAATCTGAATCTAAACGACCTTTGTTGGCTACTGGGGATAAATCATGAACATCTAGAATTAAATTCTCGACGATACTGAAGCTGCTTATTAAGCCATCAAGTTCTCTGGACTCAGGGATATATGCAATACCTTCTCGCAACGAATCTTGCACGGTAGTTCCTAAAATTTCCTTCTGATCTAACTTGATTGATCCCAAAACATGATCCTCTAAGTTGACTATTGCTCTAGCTAATTCAGATTGACCATTTCCTTGCACACCCGCAATAGCAAGGATTTCACCGGCTCGGACTTGTAATGAGAGTGAGTTAATAATTTTCCGGCCAGATGCATCAGCTACACTTAAATTTTTAATATCCAAGATAACTTTGCCAGGATTAATCGCCTTTTTTTCTGGAACTAGATCAACTTCTCTGCCCACCATCATGCTTGCAAGATCCTCTTGAGAAGTAGTGGATAAAACTGTATTTATAACTTTTCCAAGTCTAATAATTGTAATTTTATCTGCAACTTCTTGAACTTCACGTAATTTGTGTGTAATAAAGATAATTGAAGTTCCTTTTTTCTTAAGTGTTCGCATAATGCTCAACAGCTCATCAGTTTCTTGGGGTGTAAGAACAGCAGTTGGTTCATCTAAAATCAGAACTTTCGCATCATAAATTAATGCCTTTATTATTTCTACTCGCTGTTGAACTCCAACAGGTAAATCTTCAACTAATGCATCAGGATCAATATCAAATTTAAATTCTTCAGCTAGAGATTTAATCTTCTGCTTGACCTCTTCTAATGTTAAAAATCCACTTTTAGTTTGCTCACGTCCTAAGGCGATATTTTCTGCAACGGTAAATACTGGGATTAACATGAAATGCTGATGAACCATTCCTATTCCATATTTGAGCGCGTCAGCAGGCTCATTTATTGTGACTTCTTTTTCTTCAACAAATATTTTTCCAGAATCAGCTTTCACTAAACCGTAAACAATATTCATTAATGTCGATTTACCCGCACCATTTTCCCCCAGAATTGCATGAATTTCACCACGGGCCACTTTCAAATCAATTGAATCATTAGCAATTAAGGCACCAAACTTCTTAGTGATACCTCTTAATTCAATTGACATATTTTCTCCAACTAATCAAAATTAAAAAACTGGGTAGGTTAATTTCTAACCTACCCAGTAATTTACTAACTTATTACTCGATTGGATCTAGAGCAAGAATTCTTCCTGCTGCAATATCCTTTGAAAGCTGATTAATTTCAGCTTTAAGTTTAGCTGGGATCTTGTTGTTCCATGCAGGAGTAAGTGCGATAGAAACTCCCTTGTTTGCCATGGTTCCAACATATGGCTTGCTTGAGAATTTGCCATCATGAGCTTCCTGAACAGTTGCAAGTACACCTTCAGCTAATCCTTTAACTACGGATACAGGAGTTACATTGGCGTATTGCTTTCCGGTATTCATAACCTTTGCATCTACCCAAATGACACTAGATTTCTTGGTCTTTTGGCTATTTGCTGCAGTGGTAGCTTGCATTCCACCGGCAACTGGGAAAATAAAATCTGCACCTTGTTGCTCTAGTGAAATTGATGTCTGAAGTGCTTTAGTAGTGTCATCAAAACCACCTAGGAAAGTTCCGGTCTTAGTCTCAGTATTCCAACCTAATACCTGAACATTCTTGTTCTTGATTAGATTGTAGTGAGCTACTCCGTTTGCATAACCTTCCATAAATATCGTTACTGTTGGAATTGGTAATCCTCCATAAGTTCCAACCTTGCCAGTCTTACTCATAGCAGCGGCCATGTAACCAACAATGAATGAGTTCTCATCAGTCTTGTAGGTAATAGCCTTAACGTTATTGCCTAGGCCCCAACCATCAACGAAACCAAATTTAACATTTGGATTTGCTTTTGCAGCTGCAGCAATTGCATCACCTAGTAAGAATCCAACACCAATAATCAAAGTACATTTTTCGGAAATGAATTTAGCGATATTTGGCGCATAATCAGCATTTGATTTTGCCGGTGCATATTTGATTGAAGATGCATAACCCTTGCTAAGTGCCATCTTTGCGCCTTCGTATGAGCTCTGGTTAAATGACTTGTCATTAATACCAGCAGTATCTAGGGCTACACAAACTTTTTGCTTAGTTGCACCCTGTGCTGCAGGTGTTACTGCAACAGATGCCACAAGCGAAGTAGCCGCAACGGCTACTACGAATTTAAATGATTTTTTCAAAATCCCTCCCAAGGACTAGTTCCCAAAAAGACTGGGGTTGGTTGTAGGCAGACCCTATCGGTAAGGAAGGTTTTCAATAAGGCAACGCCCTAACTGGCAGATTACGATTTGTTTAGAATCACATAAACTCTAAATCAAGAGTTAAGAGTTTAATCAGTTAGAAACGTTTTTACACCTAGATTAAGCCGATAGCAGAGTAAGCCGATTTCAATGTTTCAGACGCAACTTGATTGGCCCGTTGGGCACCAATTTCCAGAATTTTAATCAGCTCAGCCTTATCTGACATAAGCTCATTTGTGCGCCTAGTAATTGGTTCTAGATTAGAAATCACAATCTCAGCTACTTCTGTTTTAAATTCGCCGTAACCCTTTCCAGAAAATTGGCTTTCAAGACTTTCAATTGATTTTCCAGAAAGAGCTGAATGGATTGTTAGTAGGTTAGAAATACCAGGTTTTGCCTTCTCATCAAATTTTATCTCTTTGCCATCGTCTGTAACTGAGGATTTAAATTTTTTCATAGTTGCTTCAGGCGTATCTAATAACTCAATGACGCCAGCCATGCTCGCTGCTGACTTACTCATCTTAGCTGTTGGATCTTGTAAATCATTAATTTTTGCCAGTGATTTTATTATCTGTGCCTGAGGGATATTGAAAACTTTTCCAAATTTTTTATTGAATCTTTCAGCGATATCTCTAGTTAATTCTACATGTTGACGCTGATCTTCTCCCACTGGTACAAAATCTGGCTGATAAAGCAAAATATCGGCTGCTTGCAAAATTGGATATGTAAACAACCCAACATTTGTTCTCTCGGCTCCACCTTTTTGTGATTTATCTTTAAATTGAGTCATACGACTTGCTTCGCCAAAACCAGTAATACATTCAAACACCCAAGCTAACTGGTTATGTGCGGGCACATGAGATTGAACAAAAAGTGTTGACTTATTTGGATCAATTCCAATTGCAATTAGTTGGGCAGCTGATAACAAAGTTCTTTTCTGCAAAAGCTTGGGATCGGTTTCAACGGTTAAGGCATGTAGGTCAACTACACAGTAATACGCATCATTATCAGACTGAAGATGAACCCATTGCTTTAGAGCACCTAAATAATTTCCTAAGTGGAAGGAGTCATGAGTTGGTTGTATGCCAGATAAAACTCGTTTCTTACTCATTACGCATCATCTCTAGCAAGCAAAATTTGTCCAACTCGTTTTCCATTCATACTGATAATTGTAAAGCGTGCTCCATTAATTCTTATCACATCGTTAACCTGCGCAATTCGTCCCAAATAATGCATAGCAAAACCACTCACTGTTTCATATGGACCGTCTGGAAGAGTTATACCCGAGATTTCCTGCAACTCTTCGAGTGATATCAATCCATCCAATTCAATATCGCCGGTTCGTTTCTCAAATGTATTATCAGATTCATGTGGATCATACTCATCATGAATTTCGCCGATTAAACACTCAACTAAATCTTCCAACGTCACAATTCCATCGGTACCACCGTATTCATCCAAAACAATAGCAATGTGTTGACGCTTAGTTTGCATTTCAGTTAACGCCGGTAACACTCCTTTTGTACCAGGCAGAAATAAGATATTTCTAATTAGCTCCATAATTGTAATTTGCGCATCATCCAATTTTGGATTTAATAAATCACGAACGTGTAGGAATCCAATAACTTCATCGCTGCTACCACGTACTACTGGATAACGTGAGTGAGCTAGTTCAACTGCAATCTTTCTTGCTTCAGAAATAGGTAGAGATGCGTCAAGAAAATCTACTTCAGTTCTAGGAACCATGATTTCATGAATTAAACGATCACTAGCATTAAATACTTCCTCAACAATATCTCGCTCTTCTTTTGTTAAATCAGCATGACCGCTGACTAAATCCATCAGTTCAACTTCAGAAATCTGATTTCGCTCTGTCTTTGATGAGATTCCAAATAACTTCATGATCAAATCTGTAGAGTGCGAAAGTAGCCATATAATTGGTCTAAATACGGTTGCAACTAAATCAATTGCAGGTGCAGTTGCGAGCGCAATAGACTCACTCTTATATAAAGCCAGTCGCTTTGGCACTAACTCACCAAATACTAAGGATATATACGCAATCACTAAGGTAATTCCCACAATTGACAAGATCTCACTACTTTGAGTTGAGATTCCAATATTCTCTAGCTCTGGAATAACATATTTACCCAGTTGCTCTGCTCCCAAGGCGGCAGATAAAAACCCACAGAAGGTAATTCCAACCTGAACGGCAGCTAAAAATCTATTTGGATTTTGAGTCAATTTAGAGACTCTTGCCCCACGTTTACCCTTATTGGCGATCTGCTTTACCTGGGACTCTCGCATTGAAATCAGTGCGATCTCAGCCGCAACAAATATTCCACCTACGGCAATTAGACCTAAAACGATAGCGATACTTTGAATTGCACCCTCAGCCATTACTTAATGATAACTGCGCTAGTGGGTAAGGCGCTAAGTTGAGCGCTGTTTAGCCCCACTTCCCCTATCTGGCCTTTATGTCGTAGCCTTTGCCAACTCTCACAACCGTGAGACCTTCATCCAACGGATCGTCGGGTACGTACCTACCCGGAAGAGGGAGAAATAAATCATGGCATCAGTTGTATTTTCGCAAGCATCTCGAATCTATCCAGGAACTACAAAACCAGCAGTGGATAAATTAGATCTAACTGTTAAAGATGGTGAATTTTTAGTTTTAGTTGGACCATCTGGTTGCGGTAAGTCAACTTCACTTCGCATGCTAGCTGGACTTGAAGAAATCGATACTGGAACAATTCATATCGGGGATAAAGATGTAACAAATGTTGCACCGAAAGATCGCGACATAGCAATGGTTTTTCAATCATATGCACTTTACCCACATATGTCAGTTGCAGAAAATATGGGTTTTGCTTTAAAAATTGCTGGAGTAGCAAAAGAAGAACGCGATCGCAGAGTTAGAGAAGCTGCAAAATTATTAGATTTAGAAGATTACTTAGATCGTAAACCAAAGGCACTTTCCGGTGGACAACGTCAGCGCGTGGCTATGGGTCGTGCAATTGTTCGTGAACCTCAGGTCTTCTTAATGGATGAACCATTATCAAACTTAGATGCCAAACTTAGAGTTGCAACTCGTACACAAATCGCAGCACTGCAGCGAAGATTAGGTATTACAACTGTTTACGTGACTCATGATCAGGTTGAGGCTATGACTATGGGTGATCGGGTTGCCGTTCTAAAAGATGGTCTACTACAACAAGTTGATACTCCGCGAAATCTTTATGACAAGCCACAAAATGTTTTTGTTGCTGGTTTTATTGGTTCACCTGCAATGAATCTACTAACTGCGCCAGTCTCTGGTGGTAAGGCAATGCTAGGAAATCTCGCTATCTCAACTACTACCTCCTCTCCT
>CAIUBS010000003.1 GCA_903897475.1 uncultured Actinomycetes bacterium
CGATACTGTGGCTGGAAATTTTGATGGTATTTCATATGCCAAAGGAGCATCGGTTTTGCAGCAATTAGTAGCACATGTTGGTCGGGATAATTTCATTTTGGGATTGCAAAGATACTTTACTAAGCATGCATTCAAAAATACTACTTTAGAAGATTTATTAAATGAGTTAACGCAAAATAGTGGCAAAGATCTAAAACCATGGGTTTCAACCTGGCTACAAACTGCTGGGGTTAACACTTTGCACCCAGAGCTAAAAATTGAAGATAATAAATACCAACAGGTTTCAATCATTCAAACACCACCAAAAATGCCAAAAGATTCAAATCAACTAAGGCCGCATCGAATGGCAATTGGTTTATATGATCTAATTGATGAAAAAATCACATTACGTAAAAGTGTGGAGCTAGATGTAGCTGGTGAGAAAACCTTGATTAGCCAATTAGCAGGTGAAAAAGTTGCGGATTTACTTTTGTTAAATGATAAAGATTTAACCTATGCCAAGATTAGATTTGATAATAGATCTATTGAAAGCTTAAAAAAACACATAGGAAAGATTGAAGATTCCCTTACTAGGGCGCTTTGTTGGTCTGCTGCATGGGATATGTTGCGCGATAGTGAGCTTGCTGCTGCTGATTTTATTGATATAGCTCTAGCTGGAATTGAAAGTGAGAGTGAGATTGCAACGCTAACCATAATTGCTAGCCAGCTATCTACTGCAGTTGAACTTTACTCAAATCCTAAAAAGCGTGACTCAGCAAGGTTAAAGGTTGGAAATGCCTTTGAAAAAATGATTGCTAATGCTAAAGCAGGGAGTGATAATCAATTACAGTTTGTTAAGAGCTTTACTGCATTTGCATCCAGTGCTGAACACAATGATTTGTTAAAGGATTTTCTAGCTGGAAAATTACCTGGCCTAAAGGTTGATCCAGAGATGAGATGGTCAATCGTAATTGCCTTAACTGAGCGAGGCTTAATGGATCAAGCAGCCTTAGATCAAGAGTTAAAATTAGATAACACCTTAACTGGCAAACTCTCCTACCAAACTGCTTTAGCTGCTCGTCCAATTGCCCAAGCCAAAGATGAGGTTTGGAAATCAATTACCGAAGAAGAGTTATCAACCTCAGAGCGTGAGGCTAAGTTAGCTGGATTTATGCGAGCACTGCACCGCCCACTTCTTGCAAATTACATAGAGCCCTACTTTGATCTATTAATTGAAACTTGGGGCAAAAAATCCTATGAGGTAGCAAGTAAATTTGTCACAGGCATGTTTCCGATCTACATAACTACCCAAGCAACCCTAGATAAAACTAATCAGTGGTTAAGTGGTGCTGGCAAAGATGGCCAAGCTGGACTGCGCCGATTGGTAATTGAGGCTAAGGATTCGCTAGAGCGAGCACTTGCGGTGCAAAAACGAGATGAGTAATTAAGTACTTACTCTATGTGAGTTAGATTTATAGCTTTCTTTTTAGATTTTTGCCTAACCTCTTTTGCAGTTATATATGCAAAAAATGAGATCACCACAAATAAAACTGTGGGCGCTACAAAAAAATAGGTAAAGGTCTCTAAAAATGTTAAACCCTCACCGGCTACAGTGCCATCTTCAATCATGCACTCGCCGCTCCAATCGCCTCTACCCCAAATGGTTTTAAGTAAGGAATCCAAACTCTATTAGGTTTACCGGTGCCAAGAATTCGCCAAGCTGCCCCTACCGGCTCCTTTGGTGTGTGGCGAAGGCGCCAACCTAAATCCTTTAGCGTCTTATCAGCCTTTAGATGATTACATTTATGACAAGCAGAGACCACATTCTCCCAATTATGTCCGCCACCTCTAGATCTTGGAATCACATGATCAATTGAGGTAGCAGTAACGCCGCAGTAGACACATCTATTGTTATCACGAGCAAAAATTGCTCGGCGCGATAATGGTACTGCGTGACGATAAGGAATTTTTACAAATTTATTTAATTTAATTACTGAAGGTAATGTGATTGAGCCTCTAGCGTAGGTAAGGATGCGATCGGAATCCTCAACGCTAATGGCGCGCGCGTTTAAGACGAGTATCAATGCTCGTCGCTCTGATACGACACCTAGTGGCTCATAGGTAGCGTTCAGTACCAATGTTTGTGACACTTGAACAACTTCTCCTCTTGCTTACAGCGCGTGGCTCGCGCCGATAGGCATATCTTGCCTGAGGTTTGCCAAAAAATCAGCATTTCTAACCAGATTCCCAATTACATTTGGGTTAAAGTTTTCATCTAATCATGGAAATCACCGAGAATATGCAATCTGCCATTGATTGGTTCACCGGTGCCCCGCTAAATATCACCCTGATTGTGATACTAGCAGTCTTCATCTCACTACTTGGTCAGCGCTCAATTTCTAGGTTTATGAACAAGGTAGCTAGTGCTGATTTGATTCCTGGGCCAAAGCGAAGTGGTGCTAGACAAAAAGAGCGTGCTAAAACTACAAGCTCAGTTTTAAAATCAACATTAAATGGTGTTATCTGGTTGATTGCTATTTTTATGATCTTATCTGAGTTTGGTTTAAATCTTGGTCCATTAATTGCATCTGCTGGTGTAATCGGAGTTGCCTTAGGTCTTGGCGCACAAACTCTAGTACGAGATATTTTATCTGGAATATTTATGTTGGTTGAGGATCAATATGGAGTGGGCGATAAGGTGGATGTCTTAGATGTTAAGGGTGTAGTTGAAACTGTTGGACTTCGAATTACCACAGTAAGAGATGCAAGTGGCACAATCTGGTACTTGCGAAATGGTGAGATCTTAAAGGTTGGAAATAAATCTCAACCAAAAAATAAGGTTAAAGCTTAATCAGCAGCATTTATCATGGCAGCAGCAGCTGCTGCTAAGTACTGCCAAAGTTCAGCTTTTAAATCATCTGCAATCTCAAGAGCATCTACTGCATCCTTCATACAAGCTATCCAGGCATCATGCTCAGTTTTTGAGATATGAAATGGTGCATGTCTCATTCGTAACCTGGGATGGCCTCGTTCTTGACTATAAGTAGAAGGTCCACCCCAATACTGCTCTAAAAATAATTGCAACCTTCTTGCTGCACCATGTAGATCACTTTCTGGATACATTGGACGAAGTATTGGATTTACTGCAACAAGTGCGTAAAAATGTGAGGTCAAATCATTAAAGGTTTTTTGCCCACCTGCTCGTTGGTAAAAGCTTTCCTGGCTCATATTTGACTCTTATCTTTAATAGAAATCTGTAACACGAAGTAACTGGTAATAACACATAAAACACCAGTTACATAAAACGCTGCAGCATAATCTCCAAATTTAATGCGCATAATTGCAGCACCATAAGCCGCTAGTGCACCACCTATTTGATGAGCAGCAAAGACCCAACCATAAATCAATGCACCTTTTTCAGGCCCTAAAACTTGACGACATAAGACAACTGTTGGTGGCACAGTTGCTACCCAATCTAACCCA
>CAIUBS010000004.1 GCA_903897475.1 uncultured Actinomycetes bacterium
AGAATTGGGAATTAGTGAAGAACACGCCGGGATAATCGTTTTGCCAGAGGGCAAAGTTGGCAGTGATGCCATTAAGTTACTAGAGATTGAAGATGTAATTTTTGATGTGGCTATCAATCCTGACCGAGGATATGCAATGTCTGTGCGTGGTCTTGCTAGAGAATTAGCTGCCTCCCTAAACTGCAAATATATTGATCCAGCAAATAGAGTAGCGGTGAAAAAACTAAAAGCCATTAAAAGTTCAAAAGCCATAACCGTTAAAATCGAAGATAAAACTGGTGCTGATCAAATCTTCATCAGAACTTTGGATCAAGTCAATACAAAAATTCTCACACCAATCTGGATGCAGCGGCGACTAGAAAAATGTGGGATGCGATCAATCTCATTAGCCGTGGATATTACAAACTACGTGATGCTTGAGTTAGGCCAACCACTACATGCATTTGATGCCAATGTAATAACCGGGGGCCTAAGGGTTACAAGGGCTAGTAAATTCTCGAAGATTGTCACATTAGATAAAGTTGAACGTAAACTGGCAGCTGATAATTTGTTGATTTGCGACGCAAACTCAGCCCTGGCGTTGGCCGGAACTATGGGGGGACTAGCTTCAGAGGTTACCTCACAGACTACAAAGATTGCTTTAGAGGCAGCACATTTTGATCCAATTAGCATTGCACGAAATTCTCGTTTTCATAAGTTATCTAGTGAAGCTTCCAGAAGAATGGAAAGAAATACTGATCCTGCTTTAACCGAAATTGCTTCCGCTCGGGCGGCTCAATTATTGATCGACCTTGCAGGGGCCAAATATCTTGGTTCATCTTTTGCAGGGCAATCAATTAAGCCGCGGAGAATTAAAATTTCAGTTGAAAAGGTATGTCAGTTGGTTGGAACAAAATACACACCTAAGCAAGCAAAAGACGCATTGAACTTAATTGGTTGCAAAGTAATTGGTAGTGGATCAAATATCACCGTTGAAATTCCAACATGGAGACCTGATTTATTGAATACTGCTGATTTTGCAGAGGAAATTGCCAGATTAGTTGGTTATGACCAAATTCCGTTAAGACTTCCAGCTGGAAAATTTGGAGCAAGACTTTCGACGATGCAAAACCGTAAGCGCCAAATCGCACTAATGCTTGCAAATCAAGGATTTACAGAGGTAATTAACTATCCGTTTGTTAATCAGGAGTTAGTCGATACTCTGGGTTTTACAGGCGATAGAGCAAAGTCATTTAAGTTAGCAAACCCTATGTCAGAGGATTTTCCGCTTCTGCGTACTCATTTGTTACCTGGTTTGCTTACAACTCTGTCAAGAAATATCAATCGGGGTGCTAAGAATGTTGCCCTATTTGAGATAGGAAGTGTGTTTAGAAATATCTCACCACTTGGGAAAGTTTCATTGCCTACAATAGAGCGCAAACCTTCGCAGAAGATGATCGACTCAATATACGCAAGTGTTCCAAATCAATTACTATTCATTGCGGGTGTCTCTTGTGGCGAGAAGTACTTAAGCAACTGGCAGGGAGATGGAAATAAATTTGAGTGGAGCGATGCTGTATTTCAAGCTTCTGAGATAATTGCGGCTACAGGAAATAAGTATGAAATAAGTAGCACAGATCTTGCTCCCTGGCACCCTGGTCGATGTGCTGAGTTCAAAGTTGCTGGAAAGGTTGTTGCACATGCAGGGGAGTTACATCCAAGGGTAATTACAAAACTTAATCTGCCAAGTAGAACTTGCGCCTTCGCAGTTATTCTAAGCGAATTACCAGAAGCAAAACTTAGTGCGGCACCGAAAATCTGGAGTATGCCAGCTGCTGTACAGGATATCGCTCTAGTTGTCTCCAAAAATGTTTCAGCATCAGATGTTGAAGAATCATTAAGAATTGGCGCAGGAGAACTTCTGGAATCAATAAATTTGTTCGATCGGTATGATCAACTTGGTGATGAAAAGGTTTCACTTGCATTTACTTTAACCTTTAGAGCAGCGGACCGAACATTAACGGCTGAAGAAGTCTCACTTTACCGAGATGAAGCGGTAAAGCAAGCAGGAAAAGATTGTGGCGCTGTACTAAGGAGTTAGTGCATAAATATGCATAAAGTTGCATATTCATGCTTTTATCGGGTACTCTTTACATATGAAAACAGGAGTAGTTGGAGCTAGTGGTTATGCTGGCGGTGAATTACTTCGCATACTATCTAAACATCCAAAATTTGAAATTTCATATATCGCAGCTGGATCAAATGCAGGAGAGTTGATTTCAGATTTTCATCCTCTACTGCAGGGCTTTAATACTAAAAGGTTTGAAGATACTTCTATTGAAAAGATTAATCAATGCGATTTAATTTTCATCGCACTACCGCATGGAGAATCAGCCAAATTGGTTGGTCAAATTGAACAGTCAGTGAAAATTGTTGACCTCGGAGCAGATTTTCGGCTCAGCGATGCTCAACAATGGCATAGGTATTACGGCATATCTCATGCTGGAAGTTGGCCATATGGCCTACCAGAATTGGTAGATCACTCAGAGATTTCTAATGCAAATCGGGTAGCTAATCCGGGCTGCTATGCAACAGCAATCTCACTTGCAATTGCTCCAGTATTAAATCTAATCGATCCAACAGATATATCGGTGGTGGCTTCTTCTGGCACTACTGGTGCTGGCCGCAATGCCAAAGTAAACATGGTAGGAAGTGAATTTAGGAATAACTTAACCTCTTATAAATTTGGTGGTGTACATCAGCACACCCCTGAAATTGAGCAGATGCTCAATCATCGTAGTAGTAAGCAAGTTAAGATCTCTTTTACACCAGTACTTGCACCTATTCCAAGAGGTATTTTGGCTACGGTATCTGCCAAAATTAATACTCCCTTTAAAACAGCAACTCTCAGAGAATCATTTGTAGATTTCTATAAAAATAGTGTTTTTGTTAAATTCTTAGATGAAGGTCAAATGCCCCAGACGCTTTCAGTGTTAGGTAGTAATAATGTAGAGATTCAGGCTGCACTTGATGAACATGTAGGCAGAGTCGTGGTTTCAGTTGCTATCGATAATTTAGGAAAAGGCGCTGCCGGTCAAGCAATTCAGAACGCAAATTTAATGACGGGTCAATCTGAAAGTGCTGGTCTTGCGAATTTAGGTCTTAAATGATTGTTATTAAATATGGTGGAAATGCGCTACCAACAAGTGAAGACTCTGATCCGGTACTAGAAGCAATTGCTGATGCTTTTTTAGATGGTGACCAGATAGTTTTAGTTCACGGTGGTGGTCCTCAAATTGATCTGGCTTTGACTGAGAAGGGCATCGGCAAGGAAAAATTAGCTGGTTATCGTATAACTACTTCCGAGGTTTATTCTGTAGTTGAATCAGTTTTAAGCGGAACGATACTTAGAACTATTGTGAATTATTTGATCGGAAGTGATGTAAATGCTGTTGGGTTATCGGCATCTGATGGCGGCCTTATTCGAGTAAAGAAATTCAAGCCCAGCGTTGATGGCAAGCAAGTTGATATTGGTTATGTCGGAGAGGTTTGTGATACAAATCCGATGATTTTAGAGAGCTTAATAACTGAAGGGTATCTGCCTGTTGTCTCGCCAATTGCAACTGATCATGATGGTATTGGCTACAACGTTAATGCCGATTTGGTTGCGGCTGCCATTGGAGGAGCGCTACGCGCTGATTCAGTTTTATTTTTAACCGATGTAGATGGCATATACCGAAATTGGCCGGATAAATCCTCAATTATTGATGAGATTTCAGTTGAAGACTTAAAGTCAATACAAAACTCATTCACGGATGGCATGATCCCAAAGGTGAAAGCTGCCATAAATGCGATTGACTCAGGAGCGTTTTCGGTTCGAATTACGAATGGAACAAAGCTAGAAGCAGTCCTAGATGCGCTAGATAATCTTGGCGGAACAGTTGTGGTCGCATAATGGCAAAATTAAATACAAATTCAGCGACTTCAAGAAGATCAATGGTAATTAAGCTAGTTGATGATGGATTGATTCATTCCCAAAACGATCTAGTAAAACAATTAAATAAACATGGGTTTGTAGTAACACAAGCCACAGCAAGCCGAGATTTAGAAGAGCTTGGTGCTGTTAGAGGTAAAGATAATCAAGGTGTTTTTCGCTACCAGTTTGTTTCAACTACTGAAAACTATCGCAGTAAAGTACTTAGTGATCTAGTTTCTTCTATTGACTCCAGTGCAAATCTTGCTGTCGTTAAAACACCGCCTGGAGCCGCTGCGTTTCTAGCTGGGAGTTTAGATAGGGCAAGCAAGTCAGGCAAGTTACACTCTGCAATAGGAACCATTGCCGGAGATGACACGGTTTTAGTTGTTGCCAAGTCTGCCTCTGGTGGAGCCGCACTGGCTAAGGAGATTATGAAGTTGTTAGGGGATAGCAAATGACGCTTTGGGGTGGAAGATTTGAAGGTTCTCCTGCCGATGCACTCTCTGCTTTATCAAGGAGTGTTGAGTTTGATTGGCGACTTGCACCTTATGAAATTGAAGTAAATCTGGCACATCTAAATAATCTGATCGAGCAGTCGGTAGTAACCAAGGAGGATGGTGCTCGTCTTAAGCAGGCACTAATGGAGCTAGCAACAGAAATTGGTAGTGGAAAATTCACTTTCTCAAAAACTGACGAGGATGTTCATAGCGCAATTGAGCGGGGTTTGCTCGAGAAATGTGGCCAATTGGGAGGCTCAATCAGAGCAGGTAGATCAAGAAATGATTTAGTAGTAACTGACTTCAAACTTTACTTAATCGACCATCTTCTAGAAATTGCGACTTTGGTTACTGAGCTAATTAAAGCTCTAAACTTCCAGGCAAAAAATTATTTGGATGTTGCTGCGCCTGGATTTACGCATACTCAGCATGCTCAGCCAATTACTTTTGCACAAGAGCTAAGCAAACATTCGCATTCACTGCTAAGGGATATTGATCGTATATTCGATTGGCTGGATAGAAACTCTAAATCTCCATATGGAGCAGGTGCATTGGCCGGTTCACCACTAGTGCCAAAGCCAGAGAGAATTGCAAAGGATTTGGGTTTTGCAGGTGTTATGGAGAATAGTATTGATGCAGTCAGTGATCGTGATTTTGCTGCTGAAGCCCTATTCGATTTATCTATGTTGGGCATTCACATTTCTAGAATTGGCGAGGAATTTATTTTGTGGAGTTCAAGTGAGTTTGGGTGGGTGCAAATTTCTGATGCCTATGCAACCGGTTCATCAATTATGCCTCAGAAGAAGAACGCCGATATTGCAGAGTTAGCTAGAGGAAAATCTGGCAGATTTATCGGAAATTTAACCTCTCTATTAGTAGTGCTAAAAGGCTTACCTTTTGCTTACAATCGAGACTTACAAGAGGATAAAGAGCCAGTATTTGATTCAATCGATCAATTACTTATTTTATTACCGGCATTAACTGGCATGGTGCAAACAGCTAGATTTAACTCAGATAAAATCTCAGCAAATGTGACAAGTGGATTTTCGTTAGCTACGGAGATTGCCGATTATCTTGCAAAAAAACAAATTCCCTTTGCAATCGCTCATGAGGCAGCCGGCTTGTGTGTAAAACTTTGTGAAAGCAACTCAATTGAATTGGATCAATTAACTGATGCTCAGTTTTCTCAAATACACCCAGCATTAACTAGCGATGTTCGAAAAGTTTTAAATGTTAAGAGTGCAGTTGCAAGTAGGTCATCTTCACTAGGGACAGCAGGTGCTTCAGTTGGTAAGGCTATTGCTGATTTAGATAAGCAAATTTCCAGTGTTGAAGGTGAAATCTCCAACCACCGCAAGCTCTTATCGGGCATGATCTCCCAATGAGCAATCAGTTACTTGAGGATCTAGAGTGGCGGGGTTTAATCGCGCAGTCAACTGATCGCAAGGAGCTAGAGCAGACTCTTTCTAAGCAAATTAGTTTGTATGTAGGTTTTGATCCAACCGCACCAAGTCTTCATGTAGGAAATTTAGTAGTGCTCTTAGTACTGAGAAGATTTCAATTAGCAGGTCATAGACCAATTCCACTAGTTGGCGGAGCTACCGGTTTAGTAGGCGATCCAAGCGGAAAAAGTGAGGAGCGATCCCTAAATGATGAAAAGGTCGTAAGTGAGTGGGTTTTGCGGATCAAGAAACAACTTGAAAAAATAATTGACTTTTCCGATAAAAAATCAGGTGCGATTATGGCAAATAATTTGGATTGGACTAGGCCAGTTTCTGCCTTAGAGTTTTTACGAGATATTGGAAAACATTTTTCAGTAAATCAAATGTTAGCTAAGGATTCAGTTGCTAATAGGTTAGCCACAGCTGGAATTTCTTACACCGAGTTTTCCTATCAAGTACTTCAGGCATTTGATTATCTAGAGCTTTATCGAAGACACCAGTGCAAGCTGCAGATTGGTGGCTCTGATCAGTGGGGCAATATTGTGGCCGGTCTTGATTTAATTCGTAAAGTTGAAGGCGGCTCTGCACATGCTCTTACTGTGCCACTTTTAGCAAAGTCAGATGGTTCTAAATTTGGTAAAACCGCATCAGGTGCTGTTTGGTTAGATCCTCAGATGACATCTGCTTATGACTTTTTTCAATACTGGCTCAATAGTGATGATGCTGATATGCCAAAACTATTAAAGGTATTTTCCCTAAAAGATCGCACCGAAATTGAGCGTTTGATTGAAACGCTTAAGGTTAATCCAGGAGCAAGAGAGGCTCATCGCGAGTTAGCACGGGAGTTGACCTCGCTAATTCATGGTGAACAAATTGCTAAAAAGGTTGAAGAAGCGGCAAAAGCGTTATTTGGACAGGGGGATATCTCTGAACTAGAGCTTTCAACGCTGGATTCGGCGCTCTCCCAACTGCCAAAGGTACAAATTAAAAAAGGGGAGAGCTTTCCGACATGGGTAGATCTACTTGCGGCTACCGGAGTAGTTGAATCAAAGTCAGCAGCGCGGCGAATAGTGAAGGAGGGTGGAGGGTATTTGAACAATAAAAAGGTCGAAAATGAGGATTTCACCCCATCACAAACTGACCTTTTGCATGGTAAATACCTACTTTTGCGCAAGGGAAAACGGGACCTGGCCGCAGTTGAGATAGTGGGCTAGAGCCGGCCTTTTTGCCCGAAATGTCGATTTGACCCCCCTTCACGCGGGGGGCTATATTTCACCTCCCCATACGAGACGGACTTCAGAAGAAGGCCGGGTATGGAAAACCCCGATTTTTAAGGTTTGTAGGCATGCCTAGAAACTTTATTTATGGGTTGCCCTGCACGCGAAAGAAATTTTGCAACCAGTGCGCAGTCGTACCTTGAGAACTCAACAACGTGCAATAAAGTCAATGCCAAAGATTTCTTTAAGAAATCGAAGGCATTAATTGACGTTGTTAATTTTAATTTATTAAAAATAACAATTTCATTTTTGTTTTATAAATACCTTTGAAACTTAATTAACTAATATGTTTATTTTAAATAATAAATATATTTGCTTTAAGTACAAAACAAAAAACAATTGATAAAGACTATAAACATAAGCGAACTCTGATTAGTAAATTTATTAATTAGATAGCCATGTTTGTCTTTTTGTCAGATCAAATTTTCTATGGAGAGTTTGATCCTGGCTCAGGACGAACGCTGGCGGCGTGCTTAACACATGCAAGTCGAGCGATGAAGTTTCTTCGGAAATGGATTAGCGGCGAACGGGTGAGGAACACGTGAAGAATCTGCCCTCCACTTTGGGATAACACCGGGAAACCGGTGCTAATACCGAATATTGAAACATAAGTGGCATCACTGAGTTTTGAAAGAATTTCGGTGGAGGATGACTTCGCGGCCTATCAGCTAGTTGGTGAGGTAATGGCTCACCAAGGCAACGACGGGTAGCCGGCCTGAGAGGGCGACCGGCCACACTGGGACTGAGACACGGCCCAGACTCCTACGGGAGGCAGCAGTGGGGAATATTGGGCAATGGAGGAAACTCTGACCCAGCGACGCCGCGTGCGGGATGAAGGCCTTCGGGTTGTAAACCGCT
>CAIUBS010000005.1 GCA_903897475.1 uncultured Actinomycetes bacterium
GCTAATTTATTTTGTAAATGTAAGAAAACAAGTTGTTGCCTCACAACTTCGTGCAAGACGATTGGCAGCACTTGAAAAGATTACAAATACAAAAATAGCCTCGGTAGCCCCTACTGAGACTATTCAGCAGCACAAAACGACTGAACATTGGATTCCGTTCTCGGAACGTCCTGAAATCACAGGCGTAATAGTTGTTCCAAAAGATCGAAAAGGTTGGCAACCGACAACAGTGCCAAAACCGGTTTACACAACTGCACCTAAAGCAATCCCAAGTAAACGAATTATTGATTTAACCACAACAGGTCAATGGAGTGCAGAACAAGCCAGAGTCAAGGAATTGTCTGGTCGCGATGATGATTTATTTGATCAATCACTAATGCCTGATGATGTTGAGGAAATTAGAGCAGTCAACGAGTAGTTAAATCCAGCTTTTAAACCACATTCGAGATAACCATTGTGAGTATGGAATGCTAATTCCTAAATAAATTGGTAAAAAGTAGATGAAATTTAAAGCAACTAAGAATATGAAACCAAGCACGTATTTCTTATATTTAATGTTAATAATCAAAAGATTTAAGCAATAGATTATTGAAAGGATTAAGAATGGCAGAATACTTATTGAATAGAAGTAAAAAGTAGTTCGATTTTGAATAAAGAACCAAGGTAAGTAAGTACCGGCAAATCCAACCAAGATAATTGCCACACTTCGTTCAAGTGAAGTAATTAAAAATCCAAAGCAAATAGCAACTGCAAAAATAGAACTCCACCATAATATTGGCGTTCCTAATGCCAAAATCTCTTGTGCACACTTGGTGGCACCACAATTTCCGGAGCCTTCATAATAAAACGAAGTTGGACGCCCAAGAATTAGCCAACTCCAAGGGTTTGCTTGGTAGGCGTGTTTTTCATTTAGGTCTCTATGGAAATCTAAAATTTGCATGTGATAGTTCCAAAGTGAACTGAAAACATTAGATTCACTTTGCCTTGCCCAGCCTTTACCACTAAATATCCAGCCACTCCAGGAGATTACGTATATTAAAATTGGTAAGAATACAAATTGATTTAATACCTTAAAAAAATTTTTGAAATTAATTTTGTTATAGATAACCACAAATATTATTAGTAAAGGTATTAAGAAGGCTGCACTCCATTTTATTGCTAATGCAAATCCTATTGCAGATCCACTTAGCCAAAGATTATTGATTATTAAGAAATAAAAGGACAACAAAATAAAAAACATGAGAAAAATATCTAGAAGGGCAACTCGAGACATCACAAGATTTAAGCCATCAAAAGTCATAAGAAGAGCTGCAGTAATACTTAAAAATTCTGAATTAAAAAGCTTTTTAACTACTAAGTAGATTAATAGAATTGAAAGTGATCCAAAGATTGCTGAGGCAAATCGCCATCCAAATTCACTATTTCCAAAAACTCTAATTCCGATTGCAATTAACCATTTTCCAAGTGGTGGGTGGACGACAAATTCAGCCTGACCTTGTCCATCTAATTCAACTGCTGAAGAAATTAATGAGTTGGCATTTTTTGCATAATAAACTTCATCAAAAATATATCCAGAGGGTTGGTTTAGACGCCAGAGCCTTATTGATAGAGCAAAAGTCAGGATTGCACTGATCGGCCATGCCCGTAGGAGTCGATCCATACTCATGGGAACAGCCTAGGTCCTACTGAAAGCAACATGGAAAATAACCTGAGAGAATTATCAGATGTTAATTTTAGCCTGCCTGCCAATTGGCGATGTGCGTGATGCATCTGCTCACCTTATCCAAGCTATTGTCGATGCTAAATACATTGCAGCAGAAGACTCACGTAAGTTTTCAAGGCTATGTCAAGAATTGAATATTAGGCACAGTGCAAAAGTTATTTCATTTTTTGAAGGTAATGAGAGCGAGAGAATAGAGGAGTTAACAAAACTTCTTACCGCAAACAAAGATGTTTTAGTAGTTACAGATGCTGGCGCGCCTGGTATTTCAGATCCAGGTTATAGATTGATAAGAGCTGCTCTAACTGCACAGGTTCAAGTAAAGGTTCTACCGGGACCAAGTGCAGTTACAACTGCACTTTTGTTATCTGGCTTACCCACTGACCGTTTTTGTTTTGAAGGTTTCCCTCCAAGAACTAAAGGTGCAAGAAGTAGTTGGTTTAAGGATTTAGCAACTGAGGAGCGGACAATTATTTTTTTTGAAGCACCACATAGAATTATTGAATCATTAGAAGATGCTCAAGTTGCATTTGGCTCAAGTCGAAATGCTGCTGTGTGCCGAGAAATGAGCAAGAATTATGAAGAAGTTGTGCGTGGAAGTCTCTCTGAATTAATTCAGTGGGCAAATTCAAAAGATATTCTTGGTGAAATTACTGTTGTAGTCGAGGGTTTTGATCCTGGCACCAGAGAGTTTTCAAATGAAGATTTAGTTAACCTAGTAATCAAGCAAGAAGAGGCTGGCGAAAGTCGAAAGGAAGCTATCGCCCAGGTTGCAAAGGTAAACGGAGTATCTAAACGAGTTGTTTTTGATGCAATGGTGGCCCATAAGAGTGGCGATAAGATCTGACTATGGCTGATAAATCTTTTTATTTAACTACACCCATTTACTACGTTAACGATGCTCCTCATATCGGCCATGCCTATACAACAGTGGCAGGTGATGTTTTAACTCGTTGGCATAGGCAGCGTGGTGAATCAGTTTGGTTTTTAACTGGCACAGATGAACACGGGCAAAAGGTTTTAAATACCGCAGAGAGTAATAACACGCCGCCACAGGAATGGTGCGACAAATTAGTTGAGGCTGCTTGGAAGCCTGTTTGGAAAGATTTAAACATAGCAAATGATGATTTTATTCGGACAACTGAGAATCGTCATACAGAGCGAGTACAAAAATTTTTACAAGGACTAAAAGATGCAGGCCATATTTATGCTGGTAAATTTGAAGGCCCATATTGCATTGGATGTGAAGAGTTTAAGCTGCCAGGTGATTTAGTAGAAGGTAAATGCAAAATACATTCAAAGCCAGTTGAGATGCTTAGTGAAGATAATTGGTTCTTCAAGCTTTCAGCATTTCGTCAACCACTGCTCGATCATTACAAAAATAATCCAAGTGCTTGTGAACCTGCAAGTGCCAGAAATGAAGTTATTTCATTCCTTGAAGGTGAAGTACGTGACCTTTCCATTTCAAGATCTACATTTGATTGGGGA
>CAIUBS010000006.1 GCA_903897475.1 uncultured Actinomycetes bacterium
ATCTGGGGTTGAAATTTCAGGAAACACGGTTAGAAAGATATTAATTAAACGAGCATTACTAACTGAGGAGGAGGCATACAAATTAGCACACAAAATAAAGTAAAGGTTGAGGTTAGATTTTATAAAGACGGTAGTAATTGGGAAGTTGATTGCGATGAGGCTGGTTTAGTTGGATATGCAGATCCAGATATCAATGTTGTGCGAGCAAATGCCTTTGATGCAATCAAATTTACCCTTGAGGTTGAGGGAGTTGAGCAAGAGATTGAATTTACTGAGAAAATCATTTCAATCGAAGAGCTTGAGTAATTAACTAAATCTTTATCACCTTATTGATGATGTTCTCAGGTGTTGCTTTGCCCTGTAACTCCGCCTCAATATTGTTAGGAATACCATTTAGTTGGGCACTTACTACTAGGGATAGTTGGGTTGCAATATCGGCCATAAAGTAAAGGGCAGAAGAGCCTGCCTTATCGAGGATCACTTGTCCTTGGGTAAGGCGAGCATCTGAGTACTTTTCTCGATCATTTTTGTCATCATCTAAGACATCTAGTAGGTATTGCTTAACTTCGAGTGCAATACCGGTGGCATTATCTGATGATTGAATTAATTGGGCTAACTCTTGATCTAATGTGGGCTTGCGCCAGCTGCGCCTTTTTTTGCGCTTATCAAATAAATTAATTAACCAGTAGAAAAAGATAAATAACGCAATAAACTCCAACATTTTTGTTTTACTCCTTACCTCACCTTTAATTGCTTAACTGTATGTAAAAGTACACCTACCCACTGTCAGCCTTAAGCGGATATGGGCTATCCTTACTGCATATGAAGCGCTTACTTGAGCTAACAAGGTATGCCGTAGTTATCCCGGCCTTTGCTGCCATTTTGGGAGCCCTTCTGCTTATGGTGCAGGGATCTGTTGAGATGGTGGCAGTGGTTATTGAATCTGTCTCTGATAAAACAACCTTAAAAGATGTAATTGTTGATGTATTAACTGCAATTGATGCCATATTGCTGGGAACAGTACTGCTAGTAATTGGCTTTGGACTTTATGAATTATTTATTGATACCAATATTCAAGTGCCACCTTGGCTTAGGGTTGAAGATCTAGATGATCTAAAATCAAAGTTAATTGGTGTGGTAGTTGCCATTATTGCGGTGGTCTTTGTTGGAATATTTGTTGATTCAAATCGGGCAAGTGATGTTATCTCCTATGGGGTTGGAGCGGGTGCATTAGTTGTTGGCCTTGCCATATTTGCCTTTGCTACTAAGAAAAATAATGGAAAAATAAGTAGCAAAAAGTAATTTATTATCTAACCTTAGAGTTAGATTGATTATGAAAGCGGGGTTTACAATCAAGGTATGAAGCGTAGAAAACTTGTAATCCTATTAACTACTGCAATTGGTGCTTATTTAATTGGGGCTACCGATCTGCCAGATATTTTAGTATTTCCTTTTGCTGCTATCTTGCTGTGGGTCTTAATTAATGAAAGTAGGCGCGGACAAAAGTAATCTTTTTTTTAAAAATTATTAGTAGCAGGCTTACTTGGGGAAACTGCCAAAATAAAGTTATATATTGGAACTAAGATAAACCAACCGCTTTTGCCCACATCATGCATTCTTCTAACTGCAACTGCAATAGTTGGAAGTAAGGTAATAATTGATACTAGATTGCCACCAAAGTCGCCAAAGGCGATCTGAGCAATGATGGCAGCTAATGTGGTCGATAGGATGAAGTACCAGTACTGAGATCTACTAGATACTCCTGAGAAATCTGCATATCTAATAAAGCCATCTTTGGTAGCGGTGATTATCGGTAATTGGTTACTTTCCATCTGATAAATCTATCGCTTTTTGGAAGTTATTATCCCTCTTACCAAAGACCCCGCCCCACTTACCCAAATGGCAGCTACTACTAAGGGTGGTTGGAAGAACAATCTAATTAGCCGCTTTTGATCTGTATCTAAGCCAAACGCATCTATTTGATTTACATATTGATTGATATTTCCCGGAAAGATTAGAATAAAAAATATAGCAGTAATTAATCCAACTACCCTTCGATACTTTTTATAGATTAGTAAGGTAATTATTAGTAGCAAACCCAAGGAAATCTCAACCACCCCAGAGGCTACAACTACAAAATCAGGATCAATTGGCAGATAGCTAGGCACTTGGGCTTGAAACTCAATTCGATTGCTACCTAGGTGGGAAATACCAGCGGTTAACAAAAAAGCCCCAAGTATTAATTGGGCTAGATTTTTTAGATTACCCATGAGCTTTTAACTAGCATACTCGGCAATTTGGGATGTTGATAACTTTAGGTTAAGAAAAAGTTGCCAAATAACTACCTCAGCCCCCTTCCAAAATGGTCGCTTTTCAGTAGCCTCTCACCGTGGCCTTAATTCAGATTAGATCCCTCGCCAAATCATTTGGCACCTCTAAATCTTTAGTTAAAGCTGTAGATGGCGTGGATTTAGATATTCAAGCCGGTGAATTTTTAACCTTATTAGGTCCATCTGGCTCTGGTAAAACAACGGTGCTGCGAATGATTGCTGGATTTGAAACTCCAGATAGTGGCAGTATTTTGCTAAATGGAAAAGATATTACAAATCTGCCAGCCTATGAACGGGATGTAAATACTGTTTTTCAAGATTATGCATTGTTTCCCCATATGGATGTTATCTCCAACATTGAGTATGGTCTTAAAGTAAAAGGTGTAGAAAAGAGCGAGCGCAGAAAACAAGCTTTAGTTGCTTTAGAGCAGGTAAGACTTTCTGGGTATGAAAACCGAAAACCATCGCAGTTATCGGGTGGTCAACGTCAACGGGTAGCACTAGCTAGAGCATTGGTCAATCGACCATCGGTGTTGTTATTAGATGAGCCATTAGGCGCTCTAGATTTAAAGCTGCGCCAGCAGATGCAGATTGAGTTGAAGCAATTACAACGTCAGGTGGGAATTACCTTCGTATTTGTTACCCATGATCAGGAGGAGGCGCTGACTATGAGTGATCGCATAGCAGTCTTTGATCGGGGCAAGATTCAACAAATTGATAAACCAGCTGCAATTTATGAGCGGCCAAAAAACTCCTTTGTCGCAGATTTTGTTGGCGTATCTAATTTGATTACCGGCAGTAGTGCTACTGCAATCTTAGGTAAATCTGGAACTTATACTGTCCGTCCTGAGCGAATTACCTTAGGCAATGTTGCATCAGGTCAACGAGTAGCAAATGGCGTGATTAAAGAGGTTGAGTATTTAGGGCCTGCGACTAGATTTTTAGTTGAGTTAGATACTGGGATTTCATTAGTTGCACTTCGCCAAAACACCTCTCAATCCTCAGTCGATGTTGAGGCACTGCGCAATACCAAAACCACTTTGAGTTGGGATATTAGTAGTGAGTATGAGGTGGCAGGATAGGTGAAAATAAGAATTCCCATTTAATAGATGGGTTTAACGGTGGATGGGCCACTGTTTAGCAAGAAAGATTAAGTTATGACTTTTAGTTATAACTTAAATAACGAAGGAGAGATATATAGTGCGAAACCATAAAGTTCGCAGTTATGCAGTGGTACTAGCTGCATCCACACTACTCCTCGCTGGCTGCTCGAGCTCTAGCGATGATGCTGCAGATGGTGCTTATGCTGGTCCACTTAAGGACACACCTGGAACAATTAATGTTCTAGCCTGGCCAGGTTATGCTGAAGATGGCACCACCGATCCAAATGTTGACTGGGTAACCCCATTTGAAAAAGAGACTGGTTGCACAGTAAATGTAAAGACCTACGGCACATCAGATGAAGCAGTTCAATTGATGCAAGCAGGTGGATATGATGTTATTTCTGCCTCTGGTGATGCCTCATTGAGGTTAATTTACGGTGGCGATCTACAACCGGTAAATCTTGATCTGATTCCAAATTATGCAGATATCTTTGATAATTTAAAGGATCGGCCATGGAATACCGTCGATGGCAAAAACTACGGTGTGCCACATGGCAGAGGTGCAAATGTTCTGCAGTACACACTTGGCAAAGTTAAAGAGCCAACCTCTTGGTCTGTAGTTTGGGAGCCAAACTCACCAGCTAAAGGCAAGGTAACAGCTTATGACTCAGCAATTTACATTGCAGATGCTGCTGTTTACTTAATGTCTACAAAGCCTGAGCTTGGTATCAAAGATCCATATGCATTAGATCAAACTCAATTTGATGCTGCAATGGCGTTACTAAAACAACAAAAACCATTGATCGCTGAGTACTGGGCTGATTACACCAAGTACATTGGTGCAGTTCAAAGCGGCTCAATCACAGTTGGTACTTCATGGCAGGTTATCGCCAATGTATTAAATGGTGAAAAAGCCACAGTGGGTGCAACTAAGCCAAAAGAGGGTGCAACAGGTTGGTCAGATACTTGGATGATCTCATCTAAGACTGAAGCAATTGATTGTGCTTACAAGTGGTTAAACCACATCATTACTCCAAATGTTAACGCACAAGCTGCTGAGTACTTTGGTGAAGCACCAGCTAACTCCAAAGCATGTGCACTGACAGCTAACAAGGATCACTGCAAGTTGTATCACGCAGAGGAGACTGATTACTGGTCAGATGTTTACTACTGGAAGACACCTACCGAGCAATGTCTAGATGGCAGAACTGATGTTAAGTGCTTGCCATACGCTGAGTGGGTAAAAGCCTGGTCTAGTTTTAGAAACTCATAACGGGTAGATAAAACTTATAAGTTAAGTAGCAGGCACTTAAAGCTTTTAATTTAAGTGCCTGCTACTACTACAGATATCAAAATCAAATACAAACCAAGGTTTTAAAAAATGCGAGATCTACTAAATAAAAGAGCTGGCGCCAGAGCTGCTACTTTAATTTCGCTGCCACTTTTATGGTTAGTAGTTTTATATATTGGCTCACTCTTTGCTCTATTTATAACCTCAATTTGGCAAATTGATACCTTTACCAGCAAAATTGTTCGCGAATTTACCTTACAAAACTTTATTGATGTCTTTACCGATCGAGCTTACTTTAATGTCACGATCAGAACATTATTTGTAGCTATATGTGTAACCATAATCTGCGCTGTAATTGCAATTCCAATGGCATTTTTTATCGCAAGAGTTGCAAAAGAAAAATCTCGCCCAGTTTTAATTGCTTTGTTAATTACCCCACTGTGGGCTTCATACTTAGTAAAGATCTATGCCTGGCGCACCATGTTTTATCCCGAGAAGGGATTTATTAATTGGTTGATCTCACCAATTGGTTTATCCTCCCCCGGCTTTGGCATCTTTGCGGTAATTATTGGACTTACCTATTTGTGGCTGCCTTATATGATCTTGCCGATCTATGCTGGCATGGAAAAACTTCCTACCTCAATATTGGATGCCTCATCTGATTTAGGAGCAAAATCAGCCCGCACATTTTTCTCAGTTATTTTGCCAATTACCTGGCCGGCAATAATTGCCGGATCCATTTTTACCTTCTCCTTGAGTATGGGTGATTACATAACGGTGCAGATCTTAGGTGGCACATTCCAAATGTTAGGAAATGTGGTTTATCAAAACTTCTCACTTAATCTGCCATTTGCAGCAGCGGTCGCCTTAATTCCAGTAATAATTATGATGGTTTATCTAAGTAGTATCAGAAAAACTGGAGCGCTGGATAATTTATGAAGATATCAAAAGCTGCCAAAGTATTTTTGTATTTAATGATGGGCTTTGGTTTCTCGTTTATTTATGTGCCACTTCTTTTAGTAGTAATTAACTCCTTTAATACCAATACCTCATTTGCCTGGCCACCGACTGGCTTTACTACCTCTTGGTGGGGCAAAGCTGTAGTAAATGAGGGGGTAAAGGATGCAATCACTAGATCAGCAGTTGTTGCATTATTTGCAACTACCATTGCATTATTTCTTGGATCACTTGCTGCTGCTGCCATCTCTAGATATAAGTTTTTTGGTAGGGATACGATCTCATTACTTTTTGTATTACCGATAGCACTTCCTGGCATAGTTACCGGTATTGCCTTAAACAATGTCTTTACTAACTTTTTAGGTGAGTTAACAATATTTACCATCATTGTTGGCCATGCCACCTTCTGCATTGTGGTGGTATTTAATAATGTGGCAGCTAGATATCGAAGATTGGGGGCAAATTTAGAGGAGGCAAGTATGGATTTGGGAGCAAATAGATTTACCACCTATCGCTTAGTAACCTTTCCATTACTTAGGAGTGCATTACTTGCAGGAGCACTTTTATCATTTGCCCTATCCTTTGATGAAATTATCGTAACCACATTTACTGCAGGTGCAGGGCAAGCAACCTTGCCAATTTGGATATTCCAAAATCTATTTAGGCCAAATCAGGCACCAATTGTTAATGTGGTAGCTGCCGCCTTGATTTTAATCTCAATTATTCCAATCTACCTATCCCAACGCCTAACTCAGGAAAAGAGCAATTAACTCATAAATTTAAGATTGACCCAGTATGCTTAAAATATGAGTAAAGCCTTAACACCAGAGCGATTACGTAAAACTAATATCTATGCAGGTGTATTACACCTAGCCCAAATGGCAGCAGTTCTTGCCCTAAGTAGTGACTTCTCACTTCCAGTAACTGCTACCTATATGTCTGGTCCACCAGGAACTACATATGCCGATCCAATTGTTTTATTTAACACCCCAATTGGCTTAACAGTTGCCATCTTCTTAGGTCTATCAGCCTTCTTCCACTTTTTAGTTGCAAGTGGCAAGTTTTATCCAAGGTATTCAGCCGGATTAGCTGCAAAACGTAATTACTTTAGATGGGTTGAGTACTCAATTAGCTCATCGGTAATGATTGTCTTAATTGCCCAGGTAACTGGCGTAGCTGATATCACTGCAATTATTTCAATCTTTGGCGTTAATGCCTCAATGATTTTATTTGGCTGGCTACAAGAAAAGTATGAAAGCCCAGGTAATGGCGGCTGGCTGCCATATATCTTTGGTTGTATTACTGGGATTGTGCCCTGGATTGCACTGTGCTTTTATGTATTTGGCATAGGTGGAGCAGGAGAGACTAAGGCGCCAGCATTTGTTTATGTAATTGTGCTGACCATCTTTTTATTCTTTAACTCATTTGCCTTGGTGCAATTTTTACAATACAAAAAGGTGGGCAAGTGGAGTGATTACCTACGAGGTGAGGCTACCTATATCACCCTATCGTTGGTGGCAAAGTCAGCTCTTTCTTGGCAGATCTTTGCCAACACTCTAATTCCACCTGCTTAGTATCTGCTTAGTAATTACTTAAAGTAATTTGAACTAACACTTATCAGGTAGATCATCTAATCTAGGATTAATAGATGATCTACCTGATTTTATTTTCTCTTTTTACTTCACTCTTTGTCTCTGTCCCAACTGCAGCAAATAGTTCACAGGCACCTAATCTGCAGATTAGATCAGATGATGTTAGAGCCAGTGCAACCTCAGGTGGCAATTTGCGGGGGGCAGCACTTGCGGTTTTAGAAAATGATGAGCTACTACTAGGTGGTGGCAAAAGTGGTGGTGAGTTATTTTTATATAACTTAGAGATGAAGCAGCTAACTAAGCTGGGTTCACTAATTGCAGCAAATAGGCGGCCTAATGACTCTAGATTTGCAATCAACGATATTGCTGTTTTATCCCAAAGTGCAACCTCAGCCAATCTCCTAGTTTCCTATCCAAGATTAGGTTTGCAGCGAGATTGTGTTGAGATTGTGGTGGAAAATGTTAATTATGATCGAATTAATCAAAAGATTAAGCGGATTAAAAATTGGCTAGTAACTAAGCCATGTGTGCCAATATCTGCTGTCCAACATACCTCTGGCAGATTTGCCGTAATTGATAGTAAATCAGCTTATGTAACTATCGGTGATTTGGGATATACCCAGATATCAAATCGTAAAAAGCGGGGCGATTTAGGATCAATATTTAAGGTAAGTAGCAATTCTGTTACAAAAGTTTCCCAGGGACATCGAAATGCTCAAGGAATACTTTTATATAACGGTAGGGATTTATTAGCAGCAGAGCATGGCCCACGGGGTGGGGATGAGTTAAATTTAATTAAACAAGGTGGAGATTATGGCTGGCCATTTGTAACTTATGGTCAACCATATGGCCCAGGTGATTATGTGAAGCCAAGTAAAACTGGCACACATGCTGGTTTTATTGAACCGCTTAAGTACTGGGTGCCATCAATTGCACCAACTGAGTTAATACAACTACCAAAGAGTGGTTGGGGTAATTGGAACAATCAATTAGTTTTAGGAACTTTGCGTGAGCAGGTACTAGTTTTTATGGCAGTAGATGAGAGTTTTTCAGTAACAACATCGGTAAATGTTGATATTGGTGAGCGGATTCGAGATCTTGAGGTTTTAAGCACAAATCAAGTAGTTGCCACCACAGATAGCGGGCTGTTACTAATAATTAACCAAAGGCCTTCTTCATAAAAGTAACAGCAAAATTTATAGAAACTACCTGCTCTTTCTAGGAGTTATCACTCGATAATGTGTAAAGATAGGGTTATGGTAGAGCGCAAGGCAGTAAAAGGTTTAGGTAAGATAAATTTAACTGCTAATCAAGTATTTATAGCTGCAATTAGCACACTTTTAGTTGCATTGGTTTTTGCCTTAAGTGTGGTGGTAAATAGAGTAAATAATAACTACCCACCATCGGTTGGATTTTCAGCTGTAGGAAGTGCATCTATTACCCCAGATGGAATTAGATTAAGTGGATCTGCAAATACCTTGGCAAAATCCTCTGCTGCTGGCCTTTCTGAGATTGCAAAGATTGGTGAAAGTATTAGGCAGGTATTAGCTGCTAATAATGTTGATAAGAAAAATATATCCTCAGCAAATCTTTCTATTTACCCTGAGTACTCCTACACCCCAACTGGTGTGCGAAATCTTTTAGGCTACCGGGTATCTCAAGGGTATGAGGTTGTATTAGAAGATGGCAAAGCAGCAGGTGGTGTAATTGATCAATTAATTGTTGCAACTAACGATAAGTTTCAGATCAACTCCATCTCATCCTTTGTGACAGATCTAGAGACAGTAACAAAGAGTGCAAGAGCAGATGCAATTGCTAAGGCAAAGCTAAAGGCTCAGGATTACGCACAGTTAACTGGTAAGAAATTAGGCAAGATCTTATCGATTAATGAGAGTGGATCTGAATCACCAGTTATGCCAATGGCAACTAGTAAAGAAGCACTTGGCACATCATTTGATATGGGCTCAACTAAGGTTGAGGTCTCACTATTTATTAGCTGGGAGCTAAAATAGTTTATAAGCGCAAACTCTTAAGTAATTCTGTGAATTTTAACTACCAGGCAGATTTATTAAAGATTGCCGATACGCTAACTAAATGAGTACCCCATTTACGCCCCTATTCTCTGGTGGCACGGGCCGTAGCGGCACAACTGCGATAGTAAATCTACTTAATCATCATCG
>CAIUBS010000007.1 GCA_903897475.1 uncultured Actinomycetes bacterium
GCAGCCTCAGCTGCCATTTGCGCAGCAAATGGAGTTGATTTACGAGAACCTTTAAATCCAACTTGACCAGATGATGACCAAGCAATTACGCCACCTGATGGATCGGTAATTGAAACGATGGTGTTATTAAATGTGCTCTTAATATAAGCATGACCGAAGGCAACATTCTTCTTGTCCTTCTTACGTGCTTTAATTTTCTTAGGTGCAGCTTTAGCTGCCTCTTTAACTGGCTTAGTTTTCTCGGCGGCCATTACTTGGTCTCCTTCTTCTTACCAGCGATTGCAACACGTGGACCCTTGCGAGTACGCGCATTGGTATGAGTACGTTGACCGCGGACTGGCAATCCCTTGCGGTGACGTGAACCTTGATAACTTTGAATTTCAACTTTACGACGGATATCGCCTGCTATCTCACGGCGAAGATCACCTTCGATTTTGTAATTAGCTTCGATAAATTCACGAAGTTTTGCCAACTCTGGCTCTTGAAGATCTTTAACTCGAACATCTGGGGAGATACCAGTTGCAGCAAGGGTTGCTTGCGCTCGGGTAAGACCCATTCCAAAAATATAGGTAAGTGCGACCTCAACTCGCTTTTCGCGAGGTAGATCGACACCAACAAGACGTGCCATATTACTAACCTGTTTCTAATATCCGAAAGGTCCTCCGCAATACCTCCAAATAATTTCTTATTTGGCCCCAGCCCTTCGGCCTGGGGGTCTTAATTAAGCTTTAACTTAATTAAGTCGTATCACGCGTTTTTTAAATTAACCCTGACGTTGTTTATGGCGTAGGTTGTCGCAAATCACCATTACGCGACCATTACGACGAATGACTTTGCACTTGTCGCAAATCTTTTTCACGCTTGGCTTAACCTTCACGATTACCTTTCCAACAACTTTAAAGATTAAAAAATTATTTATTTGTAACGATAAATAATTCGACCTCTGGTGAGGTCATATGGACTAAGTTCTACAATCACTTTATCTTCTGGCAAAATGCGAATGTAGTTCTGTCGCATCTTTCCACTGATATGTGCTAAAACTTTATGTCCATTTGTTAACTCAACTCGGAACATTGCGTTTGGTAGAGCTTCAGCAACAGTGCCTTCGATTTCAATTGCACCGTCTTTCTTGGCCAAGCGATACCTACTTATCTGTTCTAAATCAGGTTTACCCCTTACGAGGCAGGAGGGATAGTTTAGGCGGGGTAGGTAAAAAAGAAAAATCCGCCTAAATCAACAAAATCTATGCGGGAAAAGCACCTGTGGTTAGAGCAAATCCGAGATCTCTACCCCTAATTGTCCAAGCTTCTGCTTTCCACCATCTTCGGCAGTTAAGACAAATACTTTGCCATCGGGTGCAATTGTGTATGTATGTTCAAAGTGAGCACCCTTTGATGAATCACTTGCCACAACTGTCCAATCATCACCTAGAACTTTTGTTTTCTCGTTGCCTCTTGTAATCATCGGCTCAATTGCAAGTGCCATACCAACTGTTAACTCTGGGCCATTTCCGGCAGGTCCAAAATTTAAAATGTGTGGTTCTTGATGCATTGCACTTCCGATTCCATGACCGCCATACTCTCTTAGAATTCCATATCGTCCCTGTGAGTTTATATAACCTTCAACTGCAGCTGAGATATCAGTTAACTTGGCGCCTTTTTTACCTGCTGCAATTCCTTGCCATAAGGATTGCTCACATACATCCATCAATTTTTGATCTGCAGGATCAACTTCACCTAAACCAAAGGAAATCGCAGCATCACCATGCCAGCCTTCGATAATTGCTCCAAAATCAATTGAAAGTAGATCGCCTGAAATGAGCTTACGTTTATTTGGAATGCCATGAACAACCTCTTCATTTACAGAGGCACAAATTACAGCTGGAAAACCGTGGTAACCCAAAAAAGATGAGGTAGCACCATGCTTTGCAAGATTTTTTATTGCTAAATCATTTAAATCAAGAGTGGTCATACCTATTTGAGCTTGCTCTCTAATAAGTTTAAGAGTTTGCGCAACTACTAACCCAGCCTTACGCATGGACTTTAATTGTTCTAAATTTTTTATCTCAATTGCCATTTTGACTACTTAAGTAGGGCAATAACTTTTTGGGTAATTTCAGCTACATCTCCTATTGCTGACATTTTTTTAAGTATTCCAGCTTTTTTATAGTAGGAAATGATTGGTTCTGTTTGTTGTGCATAAATTTCAAGCCGGCGAGTGATTACCTCTTCTTTATCATCTTCTCGCTGGTAAAGCTCACCATTACATTTATCGCAAAC
>CAIUBS010000008.1 GCA_903897475.1 uncultured Actinomycetes bacterium
CGCATTCTAAAGTTAGATTGCAACCAAAAAATCAACTAGCAAAGCAATTTCAACTTACGCCAGGTCAGCTAATTGAGGATGTTAGAAATAATTTTGAAGGAGGTAAACGTAATTCAGTGATTAATCTATTAGTTGAGTCTGGACCAAAAATGCTATTTGAAATGATTAATGAATCATTAGTTGATTATTTGTATCTCACTGTTAACCTTACTAAAAAAGGTGAGAATTCAATAAGCGTTGATGAGTTGATAAAAAGTTTTAACTTAATTAGAAGTGAATCTAAAGATGGATTTGAATTTAGATGCTACCAAAAACTATCCTAATGAAATTACTGCAACTCCAATAATTGCAAAAATTATCCCAAGATATTGAACTTTGTGTAATCTTTCATGCAATAACTTAAATGCAAGTAATGCGGTAACGATTGGAAATAATGAACCCAACACAACTGCGAGTGAAACTAAGCCCTTAGTGGTTGCTACTCCAAGTAACAAATTGGCAATAAAATCCGCTGCACCAATTCCGATGAGCAATGGAATATCTTTTCTTGTAAACCCTCCAAAAGTTCGATATTTTGCAAACAAAAATAGAGCAATGATAAAGGTAGTAAATCTCATTGTAGTCATTGTCATTATGGCACTTGACTCAGATCCCTTAGCAATAAATGTAACTGCTAATCCAAATCCAATCGCCGCTACTACTGCCAGAACAATAGGTTTAATTGCAACGCCACCCTTTACCTCTGGACCGCTGGCACAAACTGCACCAACTAATGCAATGCTCATACCAACAATTTGAGTTGAGTTAGGTTTCTCGCCAGTTATAAATGCGATAGTTAACGGAATTAATACACTCAAAGCTGCAATTGGTGAAACTACACCCATACGGCCTGTTGCTAATCCAGAATAAAAAGCAATCAGACCAACAAATCCAAATAGTCCAGCAAGCACGCCTGAGATAAAGAAGTTATCCCAACTTAACTCTGGTCTAAGCCATGAGGAGCCAATAAGAATTATAGAAATACCTGTTAATAGTCCGAAAGCTTGTGAAACTGCTGTAACTGCTAACGCTTGATATTTTTTAGATAATTTTCCACCGTAAAAATCTGCTGCACCCCAGAGAACTGAAGATAAGAGTGCTAGAAGCGTAGCCATTTGGGTAATAATACTAGGAAATTTGGATTAATTAACTTGCCATCCTCGCGCCTTCTCTTACTTGTCAATCAAGCAAATTATGCTTAGATAGTGAAGCCAAATTTTGAACAATTAGTCGCACCAATTTTGGCACTTAAGCCAAGAGGTGAAATACTTTTAGAAATTGTTCCTGCGCCACAAAAACTTGCTCCTCATGCATTGGCGTTAACAGCAGATGTTCTAGAAGATGCCGCAACTGGAAGATTAGTTTTACTTCACGATCCAGATGGTCAAGAAGGATGGTCTGGTCAATGGCGATTTGTAACATTTACCAGGGCTGCAATTGATTTAGAGATGGCATCAGATCCATTACTTCCTGAAATTGGTTGGGCTTGGTTGATGGAATCTTTAAAAAAATATGGTTGTGATTTCATCGCTGCAAGTGGAACTGTAACTAGAGTTGCTAGTGCATCTTTTGGAGATCTTGAAGATAAAGATGAAGATTCCGAGATAGAGATACGGGCATCTTGGACACCAACAAATGAATCCCAGCTAATTAATAATGTAAACGCATGGTTGGAACTATTGGGAATGACAGCTGGCTTAGAACCAATTCCTGAAGGTGTGGCCTCAATTTCTCGTAAAATTTAGTATTTAATGGTAACTCCACTACTTACTCCCAGAAATGGGATGCCACAACTTGTTGAATCTGAAATGGGATTTGAAAAAACTATCTTAGAGTTAGCAAAAGGTAGTGGCGATATTGCAATAGATGCCGAGCGAGCATCCGGGTATAAATACAGTCAGCGAGCATACTTAATTCAAATATTTCGCAGAGGTGGCGGATTACATCTAATAGATCCAATTCCATTGGCAAATTCAAAATTATGGCAAGAATTCAATAGTAAGTTCTCACAATTTCAATGGGTAATACATGCAAGCACCCAGGATTTACCTTGTTTAATCGGGGTCGGATTAAAACCAACTCTGCTATTTGATACTGAATTAGGAGCAAGAATTGCAGGTTGCGATCGCGTAGGTCTAGGTCCGCTTGCTGAAAGTTTATTGGAAATTCAATTGGCGAAAGAGCACTCTGCTGTTGATTGGTCAATTAGACCATTAAAGCCAGAGTGGCTAACTTACGCAGCCCTTGATGTAGATATTCTTTTGGATGTTAAAGACAAGGTTGAAAAATTGTTAATTGAGCAAAATAAACTAGCCTGGGCTAAACAGGACTTTACTTCAATTCTAGATAGTTTTAATGACTATCAATTTTCAGATGAGCCAAGGCCAGATCGATGGCGCAGAACTTCAGGTATGCATAAAGTTAGAGATCGTTTGACCCTGACATTGGTTCGAGATTTATGGTTATCCAGAAATGAATTAGCTGCAGAATTAGATATTGCACCAGGAAGAGTTCTAGGTGATGAAGCTATAATCGAGCTTGCACTTGCTCGCCCCGATAATCCTGAAGAGGTTGCAAAAATAATTGGTTGGCGAACCAAATTAGATGCCCCACCCTTTGGGCGCTGGCTTAAAACTTTGAGTAATTCGCTATCAACACCGGTAGAGGATCAGCCAGAGTACAAAGTTGCATCAAATAGCCTGCCACCAATTCGAGTTTGGAAGGATAAAAATCCCCTAGGTTATGCCCGACTAACTCATGCAAGAGCATTACTTGCAGAACTTTCAACACAACTTAAAATTCCAATTGAAAACATAATAACTCCTGAGTTCATCAGAAGAATCTGCTGGCAAGAGCCACCTAAAAGCAAGAGTGATTATCAAGCGTTCATAGAAAATGAATTGATAAAGTTCGGTGCTAGAAAATGGCAAATAGAACAGGTATTAGCTCCAATGGAGGTTGCCATTGACCAGACTGAGCCATTGGTAATTGCAGATTCAGATGATGTTGAAGTGCCTGAAGCAAGTACCAAGGAGATCGAGTAAAAGATTTACCCATATTTTCGAATGCTAAGAAGAGTACTAACAGTTAAATTCATTTACTTGGCTTTTTCATCGACCTGATTTACTAGGGTGGGGCCCACTACCCAATTTCCCTACTGGCGAGTAACCTAACCCCATATAGTTTTTAATGAGCTAGGGGTCCATTATGGGTAAGAGTGCAACTGCAAAAACCAATGTTGTATTAGTCGATGCTGTTAGAACTCCATTTGGTAAAGCGGGTTCTTTATATGCTCAAACAAGAGCAGATGACATTATGGTGCGCTGCATTCGTGGCTTATTGGAGCGAAATCCAAATATTCCTTTAGATCAAATTGACGATGTTGCTATAGCTGCTGCCACCCAAACTGGAGATCAAGGAATGAACATTGGCAGATCCGTTTCAATTTTATCTGGCATTCCAAACACAGTTCCTGGTTACTCAATTGATCGATGGTGTGCTGGGGCGTTAACTGCAGTAACAACTATTGCAGGTAGCATAAATATGGGTGCCTACGATTTAGCAATTGCTGGTGGTGTTGAACATATGGGAAATCACCCAATGGGTGATGGTATAGATCCAAATCCAAGATATTTGGCTGAAAAGATTGTTGATACAGATGCATTACAAATGGGTGCAACTGCTGAACGATTACACGATAAATTTCCACATTTAACTAAGGAGCGCGCTGATAAATATGCTCTAGCATCACAACAAAAAACCGCGGCTGCATATAGTGCAAATAAGATTCAACCAGATTTAATTCCAGTTGCAACTAGAACTACTGAACTTGGCTGGGGTGTGGCAACAGTAGATGAACCACCACGACCACAGACAACGCTGGAAGCTTTGGGTGCACTTAAAACGCCATTTAGACCAGCTGGTCGAGTTACCGCTGGAAATGCTGCTGGATTAAATGATGGGGCAACTGCTGCAATCTTGGCATCAGAAAGTAAGGCTAAAGAATTAAATCTTCCAATTAAAGCAAAAATGGTTTCATTTGCTTTTGCAGGTGTAGAGCCTGAGATTATGGGTTATGGTCCAGTACCAAGCACAATTAAAGCATTGAAGAAAGCAGGCCTTGATATTACAGATATTGGTTTATTTGAGGTAAACGAAGCTTTTGCAATTCAAGTTTTATCATTTCTAGATCACTTTGGCATTGCAGATGATGATAAGCGAGTAAATATTTACGGTGGTGCAATTGCAGTTGGCCATCCATTAGCATCATCAGGAGTTAGATTAATTCTTAATTTGGCAAATGGATTTAAGGATCATCCAGAGGTTCGTTACGGCATAACCACGATGTGTATCGGCCTTGGTATGGGTGGAACAATTATTTGGGAAAACCCTAATTACTCTGGTGGTAAATAATGAGTGAAGCAACAACCATGGTTGGTGCCCCAGATGAGGTTGTAACCAATGCGATCTTACGTATGGTCTCCCTTGCACCCTTTGGTCATAATGGCGAATTAGCGC
>CAIUBS010000009.1 GCA_903897475.1 uncultured Actinomycetes bacterium
ATATCTGACCAGAGGTCATTTACATTTTCAATTCCCACAGAAAAACGAATCAAGTTCTCTGGAATGGTATGACTTTCAGTAGCCCATCTACGGCGACGCTCCCAAATCGATTCAACTCCACCCAAGGAAGTAGCATTTGTAATCAAATTTGATGAATTACACATTTTATCTATCTGGGCAATATCGGCTTTGACCTCAAATGAAATCATAGCCCCAAAACCCTTCATAAAAGTTTTAGCTCGTTCGTGATACGGATCTGACGGTAAACCAGGGAATCTAACCTTTAAAACTCGTGGGTCCTGTTCAAGGCGCTTTGCTAGCTCCATTGCATTTTCTTGCGAACGCTGCATGCGAAGTGCAAAGGTGCGTAAACCTCTTAATGCAATCCAAGCTTCAAATGGACCTGCAATTGCACCACCATATCTGCGAGCTTGCTCGATACCTTCAAAGATTGATTTATCTTTGGTAACAACACAGCCCAGCAAAATATCGCTATGACCTGATAAATATTTTGTAACAGAGTGTAAAGCTATATCGGCACCAAGTGCCAATGGATTCTGAACCATTGGAGTCGCCAATGTGTTATCAACTACAACAATACATCCTTGTTTTTTACCAGCAGCTATTACAACTGGTAAATCAACTACTTCGATTGCTGGATTTGTTGGAGACTCTAGGTAAAGCATGTGCGCTCCTGTTAGAGCATTAAGAACTTCATCTGTGTTTGGTAAATTTACAAATCTAACCTCAATTTTTTTTGCCTCATGCATTTTTTTTAGCATTGTGGTTGTGCCTTGATATCCATTCTCAGCTGCAACGATTACTGCACCAGGAGGTAGTAGCGAGAACACAGAGCTAATAGCTGCCATTCCTGATGAAAGAATTAAAGTTTGCCCACCTTCAAGAATTGAGATTGCCTCTTCCAGCGCACTCCAAACTTCATTGCCATATCGACCGTAGCCAATTGGGCCACCTTCATGAAATGTGGAGTTAAGAGCGATTGAAGGATTCAGTGCGCCATCTGGTTTCTTTGCAGGGCGACCAGCTGCAACAACCTGTGACTCAGTAGATAAATTTTTCCAGTCATGACCTTGGCTCATGTGTTAAGCCTAACCTATTTCACTTAAGGTTAGGAGATGAAATTAGGGATAAATCCAATTACCGCAAATAAAATGCGAGTAATTACAAATAAAATTATCCAAATCGACCCAAAATTTAAGGGGGTAATAGAAAACTCACAACTTTGCGATCTTGGAATGTATAGAGTTAAAAACTCGCACTTTAAGACTTTAGTTCAATCAATAATTTCCCAACAGTTAGCAACTAAGGCTGCATCAAAAATAAATGAACGCGTTTGCAATTTAGTAAATGATAAGTTTAAACCCGAAGTAATTCTCTCTCTTTCTCCAGATAAACTTAGAGCTGCAGGAATTTCAAATGCAAAAGTTAAGGCGATAACTGAACTAAGTATTGCAGCTCTTGAGGATAGAGTGAGTTTTGATAATTATAAAAAAATGCCAAATCATCTTATTACCGAGGAGTTAACTAAGATTTGGGGTATTGGTCGGTGGACTTCTGAAATGTTTTTAATTTTTCACCTTGGAAGATTAGATGTTTGGCCTGTTGGCGATTTAGGAGTAAGAAGAGGCTGGGAAAAGATTCACAAACTAAGAAATGAGATTGATCCGATCAAGTTAGATAGAAAGGGAATCAAATTTGAAGGCTTCCAAAGCGTTGTGGCTTGGTACTGCTGGCGGGCAGTTGATAATTAATTTTTAGGTTCAAGTACAAGCGCTACTGAGTTAATGCACCATCTTTGATCTGTCGGTACTGCATACCCCTCACCAGTAAACACATGTCCTAAGTGTGAACCACAGGATGCACACCTAACTTCAGTTCTTATTCTGGGAAATAATGATCTGTCTTCAATAAGTTCAACAGCGTCATCCTTAGTAGGAGTATAAAAAGATGGCCAACCACAGCCAGAATGAAACTTCGTGTCAGATCTAAATAATTCTGCAAAGCAAGCTTTGCATTTATATACTCCTATAGTTTCTGTGTCGGTGTACTCGCCCGTAAAGGGTGTTTCAGTTGCTGACTTTCGCAATACATCAAATGAAAGCTGATCTGTCCTTGCTTTTAGCTCTGCCTCATCGATCTTAATTGGATAGGGCACACCACTGGAATTAATTGAGCTTATTTCATTCATTATTTTTGTGTAGAAAATAGTGGGTATGCAACCCCCGTTGAAGAATGGCAATCATAGCCGTTTGGATTCTTGGCAAGATATTTCTGGTGATACTCTTCAGCAATCCAATATGTGACTCCACTTGCTGGAAGAATTTCAGTAACTATTTGAGATAGGTTATTTTTTGTTAACTCTGATTGGTAAACAATTTTACTTCTGATCGCCATTTCTAAATGTTCTGGCGTGGTGGCATAAATGGCTGAACGATATTGAGTGCCAATATCACCACCCTGTTGGTTCAAAGATGTCGGATCATGCATGACCCAAAATTCAGCAAGTAATCTTTCATAACTAATTATTTTTGGATCAAAAATTACTTCAACAATTTCAGCATGATTAGTTTTTCCAGTACAAACCTCTTCATAAGTAGGATTTGACTTACTTCCACCCATATACCCAACGGATGTAGAAGTAACACCCTCTAGCTGCCAAAACCTTCGCTCTGCTCCCCAAAAACACCCAGTTGCAAAGTATGCGGTTTGACTCATGAAGTAATTCTCTCTTATGTGTAGTGAGTATGCAATCTCAAATTTTCCATTCATGCTTAGTCAATTGCATAACTGATAACCTTGACTAGTTGGCTGTAATTAGCCCTCGTAGCTCAGGGGATAGAGCACCGCCCTCCGGAGGCGGGTGCGCAGGTTCGATTCCTGCCGAGGGCACTTGAATTACTGAATAATTACCTAAAATTAATTAAAAATTTAAATTTATATCAAAATATCCTTGTTAATTAATTCAATTAAGGAGAGAATACTCCATATAAATTATTGAATTTCAATAATTCAAATTCACCTACTGAAGGAGATGAGTGCCGTATGGATTGGCGACATGAAGCTGCTTGTCGCGAGGAGGATCCAGAGGTTTTCTTTCCAGTAGGAAATACCGGTCCGGCATTAGCTCAAATCGAAGAAGCTAAGAAAATTTGTGAAAGGTGTTCTGTAAAAGAACCTTGTTTAGCGTGGGCGCTAGAAAGCGGTCAGGATGCTGGAGTTTGGGGCGGACTTTCAGAAGATGAGCGAAGGGCAATGAAGCGTCGAGCCGCTAGAAACCGTGCTCGATTGGCCGAGAACCAAAATACTTTCTAATTTATTGAAAAGATAATTTCAGCACTTGTAAATTCTTTATCTCTGAATAATTTAATACTCCCATTTAACTCATTTTTAGTCAGAGTATTTGCTATTTGTAAACCTAAATTTGAAGATTTTTCAATATCAAAATTATCAGGCAAACCTGCACCATTATCTGATACCGTAACTGAATAAGAATTTCCATCAATTTTTACCTCCACTTGCAGTAGATCTCCTAATTCAGACAGACCATGCTCTAAGGCATTATGGATTAACTCAGTAACAACTAGAGATAAAGCAGTTGCAACCTTTGAGTCAAAGACACCAAAATTTCCTATCTTCTTAAACTCAATATTTCTTGGGTTTAACTCAATTGCATTCTTTATTATTTGATCAAATACTTGATCAAACTCAACTGTTTCAGCTGATTGATTTGCCAACGTTTCATGCACTAGAGCAATTGATGCAACTCTTCTTACCGCTTCAGCTAAGGCAGAACTCGCTGCAGGATCTTCTACTCTCCTCGATTGTAATCGTAGTAACGCTGAAACAGTCTGTAAATTATTCTTAACTCTGTGATGAATCTCTTTAATTGTTGCGTCTTTGGTTATTAGCGCCTTATCTCTATTTCGTAACTCTGTAATATTATGAATTAAAACTATTGCTCCAATACGATCTTTTCCTTGCGTGAGCGGAATTACTAGTAAGTCGATTACACCTTTACTGCTTTCATATTCTGTCCTTCTAAGAGTCTTTCCACTTAATAATGTTTTCCATGATTCATCAATTGGCTGACTCTCGCTCTGATCAAGACTTGAAAACACCTCACCAAGGTTTTTTTGCTCTAACTCCCCTTGATATCCAATTCTGCTGATAGCAGATCTTGCATTAGGACTTGCAAAAAATACAGTCCCGTTAACATCTAACCGAATTAAACCATCACCAACTCTTGGTGCAGACTCAGAGCTATATATGCTGTTTCTAATTGGATAAGTTCCTTCTGAGACCATTTGAAAAATTTTATGGGCAATTTCTCGATAATTTAGTTCCAGTTTTGAAGGTAGTCTCATCAAATCTGCGTTTCGATGTCTAGCAATTATTGCAAGTGTTTTGTTCTCATAAATTACAGGAATCGTTTCTTCCTTAATCATGATCTCGCCG
>CAIUBS010000010.1 GCA_903897475.1 uncultured Actinomycetes bacterium
AAATCAACTATTGCTGTAATCATAAGAGCTTTAAAGATTAATTTATCTGGCGCAAATGAGGTGATTATGGCTGCAGCTAACCCAATTACTAATAAAGGCGTATTGGGATTGACATTATTTAGTAGCAGGGTTGTAAAGATCAATAATGCGCTAACAACAACTCTGGAATTCTTCTTGCCAATTAACTGTGGCAGTCCTTTTATTCCAGAGGTTAGATCTTGATCTAAATCTTTAAGTACATTGGCAAAATGGGCTGCAACTCCAAGTAAGGCAGCTGCTGTAAGTAACCAAATAGGTGGAGTTCTATTTGTTGCCACCACCACAGATGCAGCTAATGCTGCAAATGCAAGTGCGTATGGCAAGGGTGAAAAGGGTGTGGATTTGAAGTAAAAGTTATAGGAGATGCCAAGTGCAACACCAAATAAATAAATTAAGCCACCATAAATACCTAGTGGTCCAGATAAATTTACCAGCACTGCTAGTGGGGTAATTATCTTTATAGCTTTTACTAACTGCTGGGTGGTAATTACTCCTTCAACTAATGGTTTAGATCTTCGATTATGTTTTAGGTCATCAGAAAAATCATATAAATCATTGGTATAGCCAACTAGTAATTGACCTAGAAAAACTCCAAAGGCGATAACAAGTGCTGGGCCTTCCCACCAAAGATTTGTTGCCAATAAAAGAGAGACTAATGTCACCGTAATCGTTGGACCAACATGGCAGGCTTTTATTAGTCCAAGAATTGTTTTCATTAGGTAAGAGTACTGCTAGCAAACTTAATTAGTTAATAAATTACTTAAGAAAATAACTAGCGTTTTCCAATTGCCTGCTTTAGATCTAAATACTCAGGGCAATTAACTCCACATAATCTCTTTAATTTGTCCAAATTTTTCTTTGCTGCAGCTATCTTTTTAGTCTTTACAAACAATTCACCTTGATACTCAATAGCACCTAAATGGTTTGGGTTAATTCTTAAAGCTTTTGTGTAATAGGAAGCAGATTGCTTGTATTGCATTAGATTCCTGCTTGCAAATCCAAGCAAATTATTAATATCTGCATTGTTTGGAAACTCTTTATCCATCGTCTTTAAGTCAGATAAAGCTTGAGTGAAGTTCTTACTTTCTAAAAGTTTAGTAACCGCTTCTAGCTGGGTATTTAAGCTTTTTGGAGCGGCCGTTGTTGGCTGTGGTGATAAAACCGAATCCACCTCAAGTTTTCCTAACTCATAACTTTTTAACCTGCTTTTTGCACTACTTGATCCACTGTGCTGGCCTAAAAAATTTGATGTGCCATCCACACCACATAAACTGATAATTCGAGATGCACCTCCTGGGTGTTGATCAACCCAATTTGTTAAGTTGTATACATAGCCATCAACAATGCTCCAACAATCACTTCTTTGATTGTGTTTACTAACCTCCTCTTTAGTTAATTTAGGAGTTGGTGAAGAAACAGGTGCTGGGGCAGGTGCTGAACCCCCACCTGATCCTGCTGCATACACAGGAGTAGTTGAAGTAAGTAATAGTGCTAAGGTCAAGAGTGATTTCATGAATGTATGTTAACTTAAATAAATTTAATCTAGATTACAAAATTAACTAATTTTGGTGCAACCGTGATTACCTTCTTCACATCTTGGCCTGAAATAGCACTATTTATCTCAGCATTTTCTCGGGCAAGTTTTTCTAACTCCTCATTTGAAATATTTGGGGCCACCTCAATTCGATCCTTTATCTTGCCATTGATCTGTAGGATCACAATTACATTATCAGTTCCAATTAATGATTTATCTACCTGCGGCCAGCCAGCATTTGCAATTGCTGGTTTATGGCCAAGTTTTTCCCACATATCCTCTGCTGTGTAGGGCGCAACTAGTGATAACGTGATTGCAATTGCCTCAGCTGCTTCTCGAACTGCAGCATTATTTGGCCCACACCCAGAATCAATTGCTTTTCTAGTGGCATTTACCAACTCCATAATTCTGGCGATTACTACATTAAATCTAAAGGATTCAACAGCTAACTCAATATCTGCTAATGTTTTATGAGTTACTTTTCGCAGTTCTAAATTGCCAGTTTTAAAATCCACTCCGACCTTACTAGTTACATCTTGGCTAATTCGCCACGCACGATTTAAAAACTTAAGCGAGCCAGCAGGAGATACATCTGCCCAGTCCACATCATCCTCTGGAGGTCCTGCGAAAACTAATGAGACTCTAATGGCATCAACACCATGTTTATCTAACTCATCAGATAACTTAACTAAGTTACCTCGGCTCTTACTCATCGCTGAGCCATCCATTAAAACCATTCCTTGATTTAATAATCTGGTAAATGGTTCATTAAAATTTAATAGGCCAAGATCATTTAATACCTTAGTGAAAAAACGAGAGTATAAAAGGTGCAAGATAGCATGTGTTACACCACCAACATATTGATCTACTGGTAGCCAGGTCTCAACCTCTTTTTTATCAAATGCCTCATTGTGATTATTAACTGAGGTGTATCGCAAAAAGTACCAAGAGGAATCAACAAAGGTATCCATAGTGTCGGCATCACGCTTTGCATCCCCTGAACACTTTGGACATTTAACATTCACCCAATCTGTAGCCGCTCCCAGCGGTGAAGATCCTTTTGGTTTTAAATCTAATCCTTTTGCATCTGGCAACTCAACCGGTAATTGATCTTGAGGTACTGGAACAAGACCACACTTATCACAGTGCACAATTGGAATTGGTGTTCCCCAAAAACGCTGACGAGAGATCAACCAATCCCGCAATCGATAATTCTTTGTTGCCTTACCTACTTTTTTACTTTCGAGCTCTTTAATGATTTGTGCAATTGCTTCATCTTTACTTAGTCCAGTTATCGATCCAGAGTTAATTACTTTGCCATCACCAGAGGTTGCAATCCCTGATGAATTTGGATCTTCTAGTCCAGTATCAATTACAACTCGCACTGGTAATTTCATGGCTTTAGCAAAATCTAAATCCCGTTGATCATGGGCAGGAACAGCCATAATCGCACCAGTTCCATAATCTGCTAATACATAATCAGATGCCCAAATCGGAATCTTTTCATTATTAACTGGGTTAATTGCATATCTATTTAAGAAAACACCGGTTTTAACTCGATCTGTAGCTAGGCGATCTATATCACTGGCAGCTTTGACACTTTCTAAATACTTTTTAAACTCTGCCTCTACTGGTGTATTTGCAACTAGCTTTGAAGCTAATTCTGAATCTGCTGCAACCACCATAAAGGTTGCACCATATAAAGTATCCGGACGAGTTGTGTAAACAGTAATACTTTGATCTAAGCCATCTACCTTAAATTCAACCTGTGCTCCTGTTGATCTACCTATCCAATTTCTTTGCATCAGCAGTACTTTTTCAGGCCATGCACCCTCTAATTGATCCATGTCATCTAGTAAGCGATCGGCATAATCAGTAATCTTTAGATACCACTGATTTAACTTCTTTTTAGTTACAGCGCTATCACATCTTTCACACAATCCAGCTACTACCTGCTCATTTGCTAATACGGTTTGGCAATCTGGACACCAATTAACTGCAGAATCTTTTCGATAAGCCAAACCCTTTTCAAACATCTTAAGAAATAGCCATTGATTCCATTTGTAATACTCAGGATCGCAGGTATGAAGTACTCGATCCCAATCAAAAGAACATGCGTATCTGCGCATTGAAGCTTTTTGAACTGCAATATTTTCATAGGTCCAAGCCCGCGGATCTGCATCTCGTTTAATTGCAGCATTTTCTGCAGGTAAGCCAAATGCATCCCAGCCAATTGGATGCATGACATTAAAACCTTTTTGAATCCAATATCGGGCAATTACATCACCTAATGCATAAGCTTCGGCATGACCCATATGTAAATCACCTGATGGATATGGAAACATATCTAATACATATTTTTTAGGACGATTATCATCGCCTCTGCCAGATTTAAATGGCTCTAGCGCATCCCAAATTGGCAGCCATTTTTCCTGGACTGCCTTAAAGTCATACGCCTCATGCATATTTAAGACCAACTAACCTTTGTTAACTCTTCACTAACCTGCCATAAATTCTTCGCCAATATTTGATCGTAAGCAAGGGCTTTAGCGCGTGTTAATTTTGGATTTCCACGCATCTGCATAAAACCATCAGGACCGATAAAGCTTGCACCTAGTAAGCCTGGATAAACGCAGGCTGCAAGAGTGGGTAGTGCACCAGCTGCAGCTGGTTGTGCTAATAATTTATTGATCATCATGGTAATTTTTTCCTCAGTTGCAGCTCCACGCATCTGGGATGCTACTGCTTGTAAATTTGTATCTGAGTATCCAGGGTGAACTGCAATAGGAATAAAAGACCAATTATTGGTAATTCGTAGCCGCTCTACCTCAGAGACAAACAATAGATTTGCTAATTTACTAGCGCCATAAACCTTCCACTTTTGATACTTACCAATTCCTAACATCATATCTTTTATAGTATTTTGTGAATTATCACCAAAAGTTCCCATCTTATGTGCAAAACTTGAAACAACAACCAAACGATCTTTAATCTGATTCTTAATTAGGCCCGCAAATGCAAAATGGCCTAGGTGATTTGTTCCTAATTGAAGTTCAAAGCCATCTTTAGTTTTAGTAAATGGCGTAGCCATAATGCCAGCATTTAGAACAACTACATCAAATTGCTTATCTACTCTGGCGGCTGCTTTTCTTACTGAATCTAAGTCAGTTAGATCCATAAGTAGGTAATCGACTAAACCTGGTCCTATTTTTTTAATTGCATCGCGCGCTTTTTCTACGCTTCGAGCGGTTATATAAACATGGCCATTTCTGCGAGCTAATTCGGTCGCAGCAGCTAGACCAATACCAGAGGTAGCACCAGTTATTAAAAATCTTTTACCAGTTAAATCTGGCATATCACTGGCACTCCAGTTTTTTGGAATTGTTAAAATCTTAGCCACAAACACTCCCTTTTTTACTAACTTAAATTACGTGGAGCTGAGGGGAGTCGAACCCCTGACCCCTTGCATGCCATGCAAGTGCGCTACCAGCTGCGCTACAGCCCCGCTATTTCAAACAAGGGCCAACCTTATCTAATTAACGGAATCATCTCCAATGACAGGCTCAGGTAGTGAGCCAGCATTGTGCTCTGCTAAATACCATCTACTTCCAGTATGTAATTTGGTTAACTCTAAAACTGACCAACAAGCATTTGATAATCCACCAATTATTCCCCACTGTTCAATTGGTAAATTTAAAATTGAACCTAAAACACTTCTAACAGTTCCACCATGAGTTACAAAAACTATTGTTCCAGTAAAGTCTTTGATCTCATTTTCTATTGCAGCAACGGCACGTTTTGCAACATCACTTCGTCGCTCACCAATTTCACCAGCTGGTTCATCTCCGCCTTCATACCAACTAGAAAACAACTCCCCATGGGTAGCTCTATTTTCAGATGCGGTTTTACCCTCCCAAAGTCCACCATTTGTCTCACGTATTCCAGGATTAATTTCAACTTTTATATTTGTTAACTCTGCAAGGGCGGCTGCAGTTTTTTGAGCCCTGATTAAATCACTTGAAACAATTCGATCAGGCTTAAGTGCTGCTAAAATTTTTGCAGCTTCTACAACTTGGTACTCCCCTACTTTATTAAGTGGGATATCAGAGTGACCTTGAAAACGATTTTCAACATTCCAATCAGTTTGACCATGCCGCCAAAGCACAATTCTTATTTTTGACTCCAAATTACTCATCATCGCTTACTCATCTCTATACCTAAATCGATCTTAGGGCAGTCATTCCATAGACGATCTAGCATGTAGTAATTTCGAAGCTCTGTACTTTGAATATGCACGACTAGATCTGTGTAATCTAAAAGTATCCAAGAACCACTTCCCTCTTTGCGGATTGGCTTTTCGCCTGCTTGCGCTAACTTTTTTTGCACCTCATCAGATAAAGCTTGTAATTGTGGTTCGTTGCTGCCTGTGGCAAGTAAAAATACTTGGTTTAAAACCAACTGTTCAGATAGATCAATTGCCACAATTTCAGTACCTAATTTGTCAGCAAGGGCTGCAGCTGCAATTTTAGTTAACTCTAGAGTCTTATTACCTACTGCCATATAAGCCAAACTCTCGAATAAAAGTTACAACCTTGGCTGGTAATAAATTGCTCACATTCTCTCGATTAGAAATTGATGATCTAACCTTAGTAGATGAAATATCTAATGCTTTAATATTAATCTCTTCATATTCTGAAGGCTGAGTACCCGACCGATTGATGACCAAAACCTTTACTTGATTTAGTAGCTCCTCTGATTTATGCCAATTTGGCAGATTTTTAGCAGCATCTGTGCCAAGAACTAATGTGAAGTTTGTGTTTGGATACTTTAGCTTTAATTCTTTAACTGTATCTATGGCATAACTGTTGCCAGCTCGATTAACCTCAATTGGCAATACCTCTACTTTGCCAGCTAATCCCATAGATGTTATCGCCAAATCGGCCATCTGAAATCTTTGTTGAGCTGAAGCAATTGGTTTATGTGATTTAAGCCAAGGAGTTCCAGTTGGAATTACTAGGACCTTTTCAATTTTATTTGAAATTTCTTTTATTAGATGTAAATGGCCAAGATGTATTGGATCAAAGGTGCCACCGAAAATGGCAAATTCTTTGCTAGTAGTCTGAATAATTAATCTCTATCAATTCGAAGAGTTAAATAGAGAAGTAATGCAAGAATGCCAAATGCAATTAGTCCAAATCCAATAGGTGATACCGGTAGCTGCCTTGCTGATTCTTCAAGTAGATTCATATGTTTAGTTTATCCCCTTCTCAAGTAATTTTTTAAATCCTGCCTCATCCAAGATAGTAATCCCAAGTTCCTGCGCTTTATCTAACTTTGAACCAGCTGAATCTCCTGCTACAACAAAATCAGTTTTAGCCGAAACTGAAGATGAAGCTTTGCCGCCTCTTGAAGTGATTGCTTCACTGGCACCATCTCTAGTGAAATCATTTAATGAGCCAGTGACCACAATAGTTAATCCTGCCAAGGTTTGCGTTAATTTTTCTTTTGGTGCATCAACTAAAGCCACACCTGCTTTTTCCCACTTTTTAATAATTTGTTTATGCCAATCAACCTCAAACCATTCAACTATGGCATCGGCCATTACCTGCCCAACACCATCAATATCAGCAAGCTGCTGAGCGCTAGCCTTTTGAATATTTGCAATTGAACCAAACTTATTTGCAAGTGCTTGAGCACTAGTTGGACCAACATGTCTGATTGAAAGTGCGACTAACACTCGCCATAACGGTCTACTTTTAGCAAGATCTAGACCTGCGATAAATCGATCAGCGATCACACTCTTTGAGCCATCTTTTTTTGTAAAGAAATCAGATTTACTTAAGTCCTTTAGGGTTAAGGAAAAAAGATCTCCTTCATCGACTACTAATTTGTCTTTAAGTAGTGCTGCTGCTGCTTCATACCCAAGAACATCAATATCTAAAGCAGAACGAGATCCAATATAAAACAAACGCTCAACTACCTGCGCTGGACAACTTTG
>CAIUBS010000011.1 GCA_903897475.1 uncultured Actinomycetes bacterium
AATTTGATTTTGCAAGGTTAGATGGAAATCACCCTTAAACGCTGCAATAGCAAATGCAGCATTCAAAGTTACTGCATCCCGCATCGGCCCAACCTGGCCATTAAAAATACCTCTAGTTACCTCAGCATTAAATGCGGCATCGCCACCTGCTAAAGCTGAAATCGGAGCTGCAGTTATGCCAAGTTCAGCTGGGTCGAAGATAGTTTCTTCAATTTTGCCATTACTAATTTGTAAGACAGTAGTAGTAGTTGATAGTGAGACCTCATCCAAACCATCATCACCACGAAAAACAAAGCCCTCTTTGCCCTGACCTAATAAGACTTCAGCCATTAGTGGCAATAGATCCGATCGAGCAACTCCAATTGAGCAAGCCTTGGGCTTTGCTGGATTTGATAGTGGACCCAAAATATTAAATATTGTCGGAACTGCTAATTCTTTTCGTGCCACTGCAGCATGTTTCATAGCAGAGTGAAATACTGGAGCAAAGCAAAAACCAATTCCTATTTTGTGGACAGTTTTTTCTACCTCTGCCCCGGTTAAATCAACTCTAACCCCTAGGGCTTCAAGTAAATCTGCAGCACCGGATTTAGATGAGATGGCACGATTGCCATGCTTTACCACCCTAGCACCAGCAGCGTTAGTAATTATTGCGGCAACTGTTGAAATGTTTATGGTATTTGCCCCATCGCCACCAGTTCCAACTGTGTCAACTGCTCGCTCGCTAATATTTATTGGAGCGCAGTATTCAAACATTTGGTTAACTAAAGCCTCTACCTCTTTGGCACTTTCCCCCTTGTTCTTAAGGCCAAGTAGGAATTCTTTTATTTGTTCGTTTGTGGCATTACCTTTAAGTATTTCAGACATGGCCCACATAGCTTGGTGATTAGTTAAATCTACTTTGCCAGCAAGTGATGAAAGAATTAATTCCCAACTCATTAGCACCTGCTAATTAATTTGCGAGCGCAGAATTTGTCTTAAGCAGCGCAGCACACTTAGCTGCAATAGTGAATGGATCAATTGGATGAGTCACGCTAGCTTCAGCCTTTGACCAAGTAGCTAGCCAATTATCTTGAACTCTTCCGGTGATTATTAATACTGGCGGACAGTTAAAAACCTCATCCTTTAACTGTCGTGCAACTCCCATCCCACCTTCAGGAACAGCCTCGCCATCTAAAATAAATAGATCAACCTGCTTTTTGCTATCTACATAGAGCCGAAGTGCTGCAGCGGTGGCAAACTCTTTAATTTCATGGGGTGGCAGCTGCTTATCTAATTGCTTGCCTAAAGCGGCTATAACCGATTGTCGAACTGTTGAGTCATCTGAGTAAAGGGTGATAACCAACTTCTTTTCCGGCGAATCCATGCGCTAATCCTACCTATCACCTACGCACAAAAATGATGCCTATCTGGTGGTGATCAGTTTCACCCAGATCTACGTGGGCTAGCACCCAGGGAAAATGAGGTATTCCTATCTATTTGCGGAATAATCACCCCTATGACTACATATGCCAGTCCTGCGGTGAAGACCAACCGTCCTAACCTAGTTGCAGTTGGCACCATTGTTTGGCTCTCATCTGAGTTAATGTTTTTTGCTGCCCTCTTTGCCATGTATTTCACCACTAGAGCCGTGCAAGGTCCAAAGATCTGGGCTGAATCAACTGAGATGTTAAATATTCCATTTTCTGCAACCAACACCACGATTTTAGTTTTATCATCAGTAACTTGTCAGTACGGAGTATTTGCTGCTGAAAGATTTCAAGCTAGAAGAACTGGCACGCTTTGGCAAATAAGCAAGTGGGGCATGCGAGAGTGGTTTGCGCTAACCTTTTTGATGGGCGCATTTTTTATTGGTGGTCAGGTTTATGAGTACGCAGAGTTGGTACATGAAGGACTGACTCTCTCCTCAAGTGCTTATGGTTCTGTCTTTTATCTAACCACCGGCTTTCATGGTTTGCATGTAACAGGTGGCTTGATCGCATTTCTAATTGTTTTAGTTAGAGTCTTTCGGGCCCAAAAATTTGGTCACTCGCAAGCTACCACAGCAATTGTGGTCTCCTACTACTGGCACTTTGTTGACATAGTGTGGATCGCACTCTTTACTGCGATCTATCTGATCAAATAGGTCTATCGATGAAATTTATCTCTAAGTATCGAAAGCATAAATTTGCACGTCCGCTACTGCTGTTGTTTTCTCTTTGCGCCCTTGGCTTTACCTTTTCAGTTGCAACTGCAGCACCATCTAGTAACTCAATGGCAGCAGATGCTAGATCAACCCTTATTGAAGAGGGCCAACAAATATTTTTAAAGGGTTGTTCTTCCTGTCATGGTTTAAATGCTGAAGGAGCGGGAGTTGG
>CAIUBS010000012.1 GCA_903897475.1 uncultured Actinomycetes bacterium
CCCTTGCGGAAATTGGCTAACGCCAATCTTTTTACCAATAAAAATAGTTGATAACACTCCAATTGGCTTGCCTATAACAAGTCCAGCAAAAATACCCCAAGCAATTGTTGAATTTAATGCATTATTAATAGATTGATTAGTAATAACTACACCGGTGTTTGCAAATGCAAAAAGTGGAATAATGAAAAAACTACTCCAAGGATGTAGTTTTTCCTCTAACCACTCTATTACTGAAACTTGTCCATCTTCAATATCTTTCATATTAGAATTTTTCTTAGCTATATTTGGTGTCATTAATCCTAGAATTACCCCTGCAAGAGTTGGATGAACCCCGCTTTTATACATGCAGTACCACAGCGATATTCCCAATAAAACATAGATAAATGTTGAATTCACTCCAAATTTACTAAAAATAAAGACTAAAAAAACTGAAATTAATCCGGCAATAATCCAGGAAAAAATTACTCCAGTTGAATAAATAAAGGCAATTATCAGGATTGCTCCAATATCATCTATAACCGCAAGAGCTAATAGAAATGAACGAAGGGATGAAACTGCGCTGCTTCCTACAAAGGTTAATAACCCCACAGCTAATGCAATATCAGTAGCAACTGGCACACCCCAGCCGCTAGCATCAACCGAGCCGGCAATAAGCAAATAGATAAGAGCAGGAAGTGCCATTCCACCAATAGCGGCAATAAACGGTGTTATAGCTTTCTTGAAAGAAGATAGGTGACCTGAGGTTAATTCTCGCTTTATTTCAAGGCCAACAACAAAGAAAAAAATTGTCATTAAAACATAATTAACAACCTTTAATAGCGATAACTCAAGGGCTATTCCACTTAGCGATAATTCAAAATCCCATGCCAGGGTATCAAAGTAGTAATCAGAAAAGGGTGAGTTTGCAATGATCAAACCAAGTAATGCAGCAATTAATATAAGAATCCCGCTGGAGGACTCACGTTTTAGAAAGTCCCGAAGTGGTCTAATTACTGGGTTCACAATCCCAAAGTATCACTTTGAAGTGATAAAAGTATTGTATTTAAATATGATTGCTATCTCTGACCATATGTTGAAAATAACTTCCAGGCCTACTTGTACTTGCCATCTTCTCCCCGGCTACTGAAAAGCCAATTGACTCATACGCTTTAATCGCACCTTGATTATGAACCCATACTCCAAGACCCTGTCGCTGCCAACCCTTTTCTTTACTGTGTAGATCAATAAATTCAAACATAGATTTCATAACACCAAAGCCTCTATATTTTGGATCTGTCCAACATCCACCGATCCAACATGTGGCGCCATGATCACCTTTTAGAACCTCTATATACATTGTGCCGACATCTTCATTTTCTATTGAACCTATTAAGTAATCCTCTTTTTTAAACCTATTGCGCCAGCCCTGTTCATTTAATTTATTTTCTTCATCAAATGTGGGTCCAAATGCTTCAGGATTTTCAATTAATGCTCTAAGCCGAATATTTTTTAATCTAAGCCAATTATCTGGGGTTAACAATGTAACTGTAATCTGTGATGAAGTACTGAGTTTCATAATTAAGTTAAGCCTAGCATTTACTCAGTAATGATAATATTTACATTTGTAGTGGATTGAAAGAGTTCAAATTAAGGCTTTTTGGCTCGTCTCAATTCTTTTTCTAAAGTCAATATTTTTTGTCGCAATTGTGTTATCTCTTCAGCTGAAACCCTGCCATCTGCAGATATATCATCAACTTCTTTAGCAAAATTTTGCAGTCGCTTAATTTCCGCTTCGCGATCGCGATTTTCTTGCCTTGCTTCATCCATTGCATTTAAAACCACACCAATTAAAACATTTAGAATTGTGAAAACAATTACAAATACATAAGAGATGTAATACGGCAGTGCCCAAGGAGATACTGCCAAGCCATCAACTAAATAAATTGCAAACTCTTCAAGTGTTAAGAGAATAAATAATGAGGTTAGGGCAGCAGTTATATCCCCCCACTGTTCAGGCATTTCATCTCCAAAAAGGTATACCCCTGCCATCCCATAGATGAAAAGAGCAAGAAAAATTAAAACCGACATACTCATCAGCGGTGGAAGTGATCTAGTTATTGAACGAGTAAGGACTCGAACCTCTGGAAGAAATCTAAAAATTCTTATCAATCTAAAAATTCTAAGTAGACGAAGAATTAATGTCTGGTTTGCTAAAAATGGTGAGAGCCCAATAATAATAAAATCAAATACATTCCACCCAGTTTTAAAAAAGTTCCAAGGTTTACTGCCATAAGAAATCATTCGAACCACAAGCTCTGCCACAAATATCCAAAGGGCAGCTTGATCAAATCGCTCAAGAGATTCTCTTGTAGCAGCATCAATACCTGGAATAGTTAGTAAGGCTAAGGCAACTGCATTTAGAAAAATGATACCGGCAATACATAACTCAAAGGTTTGAGAGTAAACAATACGTGTTAACCACTTAATTCTAAATGTTTCCATGAGAAAGGCCTCTTTTTGATTATTTTAGAGAACTGCAAAATTGTATCTTAAAAAAACTATTTTTTATTGGATCATGCAGATTTGAGATTTTAAAGCCTTATCTTCAGCAACTAAATAGAAAATATATAAAATTATAAAATGAATTTAAATAGATATCTTAGAAACCACTGAGGATTTACCTGAGGGTCTATTTCTTTCAGAGATTAGCTTTATAAACCATTCTTTTTTCGAAAAACAGCTACTAGTGCATTTGCGTGCCCATGACCCATTTCAAACTTACTCTTTAAGTGCGCTACCTGCTCCATATGAGCCAATTTTGAAACCTTCTTAAGCTCTTTCATCCAGTGTTCAATTGACTTGCCATACTTTTTCTCAATAGAAGGAAAATAGGATGCAGGTCCCATAACTTTTTTCTCGGCCATTAGCTTATATTAAGTTAAAAAATGAAAAATCCAAATATTTGTAGCGCTATTTCTGACATTTTATTTTTCTAATTTTAAATTGTGCTATTCTCGAGAATTATGAAGCGCTTAATTGCACTATCTGTAGCAATTCTATTATTAGCTGGTTGTGGATCAAGAGGCACTGTTGACTCATCAAATAGTATTGCTACTGCTAATGGCAAAGTTCCAGTAAGTTGTGAAATAGTAGAAGTAATAAGTGCATTTGATGCACAAGTGCCTGGGTCAAAATTTGTTCCAACTGATTGGCAACCTTTTCCAGGTACTGATCTTGATGCTGCCCTTTCCAATCAAGGAATAGCCTGTACATATGGAATTCAAGTAGCTGAAGTTGGTGGAACAATTCTTTGGGCTTCAAATTCCAGCAAAGTTTGGCAAGAACGTAAGCAGTCTTGGATTGAGGCAGAGCAGACTCCAATTGATCTTCCAGGTATTCAAGAGAGTGCTGCTTATATTTTGCAAGATGGCACCTCGGCCGATGAGATGCATGTTTGGCGGGTTAACTTACTAATTAACGAAGTTTGGATACAGGTAGGCGCATCTTTTTTGCAAAATCTCGATGAGGCATTACCAATAATCAAAGCAGCAATTACGGCAACAGAGAAGTAACTGAGTTAAAGAAGAGTCGCCCTATAAGCCGGAAAGGCAGAAGACCTCTATTTTCAGAGCAATATGGGCCGTCTGCAACCAATATTTATTAAAGGAATAGAGTTATTAATGCCAAAATTCCTAGAACTAATGGTGGTAATACAGGCTCATTTCGTTTGCGATGAGTATTGGCCGCACCTGCCATAAGGAGAAATAAGCAAACTGCTGCCACTTTTGAAAGATTAGGTGCAATATCTAGAAGATTTGGAAGTATCAAGCCTGCTGCTCCTAAAACCTCAGCAAGGCCAATCAATTTAATCTGAGGTGTTGTGAAATCAGCTGCCCAACCCATATTTTTGTTTGCAAGTAATTTCGCGCGACTTGTAGCAACCTTCATAATTCCTGATCCAAAAAATGCAAATGCTGCAATCCCGGCAACGATCCAATATGTAGTACTCATATTTACCTTTCTTTAGTGGTTAGTTATTAGACTCTAGATTTAATTGCCTTTTTGGCCTCTGCCAATGATGCTTCTTTTTTACCCACTAGATTTTCCATTCCAGGTTTCCAGCCGGCATAATTCAATTCAGAAAGTATGATTTTTACATCTTTTGAACCCAGTTGTGTAAATACCTGCTTTAAATATCCTGTTAGCCAGTCCCAGCCTTCTCTTGGTGTGCCAGGAGCGTAGGAACCACCTTGAGCAGCTATTACGGTAACTTTGGCCGAATTTGAATTCTCTGGTGTCCCATCTCCAAGCACGCCAGGGAAAATGAGTTGATCGATGTAAGCCTTAAAAACTGATGGAACATTCCAATTCCACATTGGAGTTGAAACTAGTATTTCCTTTGCCCCTTTGAATTCATTGATGAGATCCATTCGAACTTTAAACTTTTCAGCCATTGAGGGCGTGTGATTCTCAACCGGACTGTAACTTGCTCCTAAAGTCTCACCATCTAGGTGCGGTACTAACTTGACCGCCAAATCCCGCTCAACAACCTTCGTGTCTGGATTCTTTGTTCGGTACTCATCTAAAAAATCATTAGCGAGGTTTCTTGAAACAGACCGATCACCTTGAGGGCTTACTGATACGTATAGCAAGTAAGACATTGTTCTCCTTTGGTTGATATATCAACATATTAAAGCACTTAATAGTTGATGTGTCAACCATCTGCTATATTAGTTTTATGGATACCTACGGACTTACGGCCAAGCAGTTCATGGCATGGCGCTCATTTCATAAACTTAGAGCGATATTAGTTCCCCATATGACAAAGAAGATCTACAAAAATACTGGTCTAACTCCAGCCGAATACTTTTTATTAGTTTCATTACTTGACTCCCAGAAAGGTTCACTTCACTCAAATCAGTTAGCAGCGAGATTGGATTGGGAAAAAAGTAGAGTTTCTCACCAAGCTAGCCGGATGGAAGAACGTGGATTAATCACCCGCTATACATGTGAATCAGATGCAAGAAGTTGTGTTATTGAAATTACCCCTTCCGGAAGAAGTTATATGAAGCAGGCAATGCCTATTCAATATAAAGATGTAAAGCACTGTTTTGCTGATCTTCTTTCGCAACCGCAACTAGATACTCTAATCGAGATAACTCAAATAATTACAAAGCATCTTGCGGAAGAGCATTCGCAAGATTCCTCTAAGTCATTATCAGTTGGAGCCAAATCGTGAACAAGAAGTGGCAGACATGCCCACATTTTTGCCCACGTTCCCACATTTTTGCCCACATAAACTTGAAATATCTTGTCATCTTTTGCAACAAGTTGTAATGGAGAAGGGGTCAAATCTGTTCAGATTCAGCCCCTTCATTGTGTTTATAAGAAGAGTCGCCCTATAAGCCGGATCCTGTAGTTCTTGCGAACTGATCATCATCCATCTAGATCTGTAATTACTTACAGATTCAAGCAACCTACCCGTTGACTCGAGCGAGTAGCTCTCAAATGCCAACAATCTGGTCTTGCTCCAGGTGGGGTTTACCTAGCCATATACGTTGCCGTAAATGCTGGTGGTCTCTTACACCACCGTTTCATCCTTACCGTTATTGCTAACGGCGGTTTATTTTCTGTGGCACTAATCCCGCAGGTTTCCCTGGATGGTCGTTAACCATCACCTTACTCTTTGGAGTCCGGACTTTCCTCGGTATTTTCATAACGCGATGATCCAGACGACTCTTCAGTGCTAATCATACTCCAGTAGGCTAGATGACTATGGCCCAAAAAAAATTAGCACAAGATGGCCTATGGACACGGGCAAATACATTATTTAAGCCAAATTTAAAGCAGGCCGATATTGCTCTAATTGGTATTCCAGTTCATAGATTGTCTTTAACTCCTAACTCCTGTCACTTAGCACCAAAGGCAATTAGGGCAGCACTTGCTCGATACTCAACCTACTCAGGCTCTGCCGATATGGATCTTCGGGATTTAAAGATTGCAGATCTTGGCGATATCACTGGTGCGGATTCACTCGCAGGAAAAAAGATTATTGGAAAAAAAGTTGCTGGCATTTTAGATAAGTATGGCCTACTAATTGCACTCGGTGGTGATAATTCAATTACTTACAGTTTAGCTAGTAACTTATTTCCTGACCTATCAAAGGTTGGAGTAATAACATTAGATGCTCACCATGATTTAAGAGATGGAAACTCAAATGGATCACCAATCTGGCGATTAATTAAATCGGGGGTAAGTGGAAAAAATATAGTTCAAATTGGAATTAGTGATTTTGCCAATAGCAAAGAGTATTCAGATCGTGCCAAAGAGTGTGGCATAACCGTAATTAGTAGAGATCAATTACGAAGTAGATCTATAAAAGATGCTATGCGACAGGCTTTTGCATCCCTTGGTAGATCGGTTGAGCAAATTTATGTTGATATTGATGTAGATGTAGTAGATCGTGCTGCAGCTCCAGCCTGTCCGGCCTCGGTGCCAGGGGGTATATCAGCTGATGAACTTAGACAAGCTGCCTTTTTAGCTGGTAAAAATTACAAGGTGCGAGCAATTGATATCACTGAGATTGATCCAAAGCGAGATAGTAAAGATGAGCGCACTGTAAGACTTGCAGCACTATTAGTACTAGAAATTGCCGCCGGTTATAACGCTCGTTAAGAAAGTGTTGAAATAACAGATTTTGCAGCAATTACTGCTCTACCTTCTTTAATCACCAAAGCAGCTGCTTGCATCTCTGGTGATAAAAATCTATCAGCTCCAATCGGATCTACGGCTTTGCGTAACTCTTTGATTACTGCAGATGTAGCAACTGCAGGTTTTAAACCTTTTCGAAGCTCCACTGCTCTAGCTGCAGTTAATAATTCAATCCCCAAAATATTAGTTAAATTATCAATAACCTTTCTAAGTTTTCTAGCAGCAGACCAACCCATAGATACATGATCTTCCTGCATGGCACTAGATGGAATGGAATCCACACTTGCTGGATTTGCTAACCTCTTATTCTCACTAACTAAGGCAGCTTGGGTGTATTGGGCAATCATTAAGCCAGAGTCCACACCTGCATTAAATGCTAAAAATGCAGGTAATCCGATTGATCTAGCTGGATCTAACATTCGATCTGTTCTGCGCTCTGCCATTGATCCAAGATCGGTTGCTGCAATAGCTAGGAAATCTAATACGTAGGCAACTGGGGCGCCATGAAAATTACCATTTGATGCCACGCTGCCATCGGGTAATACAACAGGATTATCTATAGCACTTGCTAACTCACGCTCTGCAATTGTTGTTGCATAATCAATTACATCCCGGACTGCACCATTTACTTGTGGTGCACACCTTAGAGAGTAGGCATCCTGTACTCGGGTATCGCCCTCAAAATGAGAGGCCACAATTTCAGAGCCAGAAAGTAAGGCGAACAAATTAGCTGCACTAGTAGCTTGTCCAATTTGTTTACGAAGTGGTGCGTGTAGTTTTGGATCAAATACTTTATCGGTTCCAAGTAACCCTTCAATACTTAATGCCGTAGTGATATCAGCAGAAAGTGTTAAGTTTCTTAAATCAGCCAATGCCATAATCAACATTCCAAGCATGCCATCTGTGCCATTTATTAAAGCTAAACCCTCTTTTTCTTGCAGCTCAATTGGTTTAATTCCGGCTTTATTCATAGCGATTAATGAATCAACAATATTTCCGTCCTCATCCATAACCTTGCCCTCACCCATCATGGCAAGTGCGCAATGAGATAGCGGTGCTAAATCTCCACTGCAACCAAGGGAGCCAAACTCAGGAACAACTGGTGTGATATCTGCATTTAGAAAATCTGCATAAGTTTTTGCTAACTCATACCTAACACCTGTTCTGCCTGATGCCATAGTTTTAAGACGCAAAAAGATCAGCGCTCTTACTACCTCTTTTTCAATCGGTTCACCAACTCCTGCTGCATGAGATCTTATTAATGATTTTTGTAATTGCACCCGATCTTTTGGTTCAATAAATTTATCGGCTAGTGCACCAAATCCAGTTGATACGCCATAAATTGCCTTACCGCTTTGTGTGTACTCATCAATATACTTTCTAGATTTATCAATTGCAGCTTTTGCTTGCGCACTAATTTCTACCTTGGCATTAAATCTAGCTACATTGATTACATCAGCAAAGCTAACGCCATCAGTTTCTAAAACAACGGTATTAGATTGATTTGCCATGTAAAAACACCTGTTCTACTAAGTTAACACCTGGCCGATAAGCAAGATGAATATATGAACTCTCCCTTAAAATTACAAAATCTGCTTTAGCTCCAATTGATAAATGTCCAACATCTTCACGCTGCAGTGCTAACGCTCCCCCTTTTGTAGCCGACCACAAAGCCTGCTCTGGGGTAAAAAACATCTCCCGAACTGCAAGTGCAATCATAAGTGGCATGCTGGTTGTGTAGGAAGAGCCTGGATTGCAATCCGAAGCAATAGCAACTGTTATGCCTGCATCAATTAACTTTCTTGCATCTGGATACTTTGATCTAGTTGAAAACTCAGCACCTGGCAATAAGGTGGCCACAGTTTTTGAGTTTGCTAACTTTTCAATGTCGCTTTGCTTAAAATAGGTTAGATGGTCAACAGATGCGCACCCTAACTCAACTGCAAGTGCAACTGCATCACCTTGCTCTAATTGGTTTGCATGAATTCTAGGTTTTAGCCCAGCAGCAATTCCAGCAGTTAATATCTTGCGCCCTTGTTCTGGTGTAAATGCTCCTCGGTCGCAAAATACATCAATCCATTTTGCATATGGCTTAGCTTGATTAAGCATTTGACCACAAACTAGATCCACATAATCATTTGATTTTGCTTTAAATTCAGATGGCACTACATGTGCTCCTAAAAATGTTGTCTCTGGCGTAAGCTGTTTTGCAATCTTTAAACTACGCTCTTCATCTATAACTGTTAAGCCATAACCTGATTTAATTTCAATTGTTGTAGTGCCAGAGTTCAAGCTTTCATGCATTAATCTATTTGCATTTGCTAACAAATCATCATCAGTTGCAGCCCTTGTTTTAGTTACAGTATCTGCAATTCCCCCTGCTGCATAAGATTGCCCAGCCATTCGAGCAGAGAATTCATTGCTGCGATCGCCGGCAAAAATTAAATGGGTATGAGAATCTACAAAGCCAGGAATTACACACTTACCATCAGCATCAATCACATTTTGTGCAGTTGGGGCGCTTTGAGAATCTCCTACCCAAGTTATCTGGCCATTTTCTGCCAGTAATGCAGCATTTTTAAGTATCCCTAATTGCGTACTTCCTAAACTTGGATTATTTGTAACTAGCAGGCCAATATTTTTAACTAATATTTGAGACATTTATTTCTTTAAATTTCTTTTTTTATTGGGTATCTAACATTGGGATATGTACATGCTTTTGTCTTGCAGTCTGATCTGCAATTTCATAGCCAGAGTCAACATGTCTAATTACGCCCATGCCTGGATCATTTGTTAATACCCGGGCTAATTTTTGTGCAGCAAGTTTGGAGCCATCAGCTACTGAGACTTGACCAGCGTGAATTGATCGACCAATTCCCACTCCACCACCATGGTGAATTGAAACCCAGGAAGCGCCAGAGGCAATATTTATCATGGCATTTAGTAATGGCCAATCTGCAATTGCATCTGAGCCATCTAACATACTTTCAGTTTCGCGATAGGGCGATGCAACTGAACCACAATCTAGATGATCTCTACCAATCACAATTGGTGCTGAGACCTCACCCTTTGCTACTAAATCATTAAATGCAAGCCCTGCTTTATCCCGCTCACCGTAACCAAGCCAGCAAATTCGGGCAGGTAATCCTTGGAAGGCAACTTTTTCTTGTGCCATTGTTATCCAGCGATTAAGTGCCTCATTTTCTGGAAATAAATCCAAGACTGCCTTATCGGTGCGATAAATATCTTTTGGATCTCCAGATAGTGCTACCCAACGAAATGGTCCTTTACCTTCACAAAACAATGGTCGAATATATGCAGGAACAAAACCTGGAAAGGCAAATGCTCGATTAAATCCACCTTGTCTTGCCTCATCTCTAATTGAATTTCCATAATCAAAAACTTCAGCACCTTTATCCATAAAGCCAACCATCGCCTCAACATGCTTTGCCATTGCCTCTTGGCTACGTTTTGTAAAATCAGCTGGATTATCTTTTGAAAGTGATGCGGCTTGATCGTACTCCACGCCAATTGGCACATATGAAAGTGGGTCGTGAGCTGAAGTTTGATCAGTGACAATATCTATTGCTACATCCATTTTTAATAATTGTGGAAATACTTGTGCAGCATTACCAACAAGACCAACAGACAGTGGCATACCCTGTGCTTTTGCTTTTAAGCAGCGGTTTACAGCATCATCTAAATTATCTGCAATTTCATCTAAATATCTAGTTTGAATTCGCTTTTCTAACCTTGTTTTATCAATATCAACAACTAGACAGACTCCACCATTCATAGTTACTGCAAGTGGTTGAGCTCCACCCATACCACCGCAACCGCCCGTTAAAGTTAACGTTCCTTGGAGAGTGCCATTAAATTTTTTATTTGCAACTGCGGCAAAGGTTTCATATGTGCCCTGCAAAATTCCTTGAGTTCCAATATAAATCCAAGAACCAGCTGTCATCTGGCCATACATAGTTAGGCCTAGATTTTCTAGCCTTCTAAACTCCGGCCAATTTGCCCAATCTCCTACAAGATTTGAGTTTGCAATTAAAACTCTAGGTGCCCATTCATGAGTTTGAAATACACCAACTGGTTTACCTGATTGCACCAACATGGTTTCATCATCTTTTAAATTTGTTAAAGTTTTTACTATGGCATCGAAAGATTGCCAATTTCGAGCTGCCTTACCGGTTCCACCATAAACCACTAAGTTTTCTGGATGTTCAGCAACTGCTGGATCTAAGTTGTTGTGCAGCATGCGAAGTGCTGCCTCTTGACCCCAACCTTTTGCAGTTAATTTGTTTCCAGTAGCTGCATGTAAAACTCGTGAGGTATCTGTAATCATGTCTAAACCTTACTCGTAGGCTATATCTGACTGTCTAGTACATCATTTAGAATGGAATCAGCGTGCGAGTTTTCCTCGCGTGGAATCCACTGATAGGAGACAAGTTTTGGATCATGAGCTGCAAAAGCCTGCTTGGCTAGTTTTTGCATATTTGGATGCTTAACTTTCCATCTACCACTCATCTGCTCAACTACTAACTTAGAATCCATTTTGACCAAAATTGTTGCAGCTGGATCTATTTCACTTACCCCTTTTAGCCCAGCAATTAACCCCTCATACTCAGCAACATTATTTGAAGCTTGTCCGATAAATGCACCGATCTCTTTAACTATCTTGTCATTTTCGTAAATTACTGCGCCATATGCTGCAGGTCCTGGATTACCTCGTGATCCACCATCTGCAGTTACAACAAAATGGCGAGTCATTAAATTCTTACCAAAATTCGACGGCACTCTTCACACCTAAGTAACTCATCAGCTGCTAACGCTTTAATTCGATTCATTTCAACTGCATTTATTGTCAGATTACAACCATTGCACTTATCTGCTACCAAGCTAGCCGCACCTACACCGCCACTTGAAGCTTTAATTTTTTCATATAAATCTAGTAATGGTTTTTCTATCTTTGCTACCACCTCATTACGGGCAGTAGTTTTACTTAAAATCAAAAGATTAATATCAGTAGTTGCACTAGCTAATCTTTGGTTTATCTCACTCTTTAAAGTTTCAAGTGAACTTAGATCTGTAGTTAAGGTATTTACTCTTGTACTACTTGCCTCTGCCCTGACCATAATCTCAAGCTCAATCTCTTCTAGTGCTACTTGGCGCTTTTTTAAACTCTCAACCTCATGTTGTAACTGTTCTAATTCTTTTGGTGTGGCATTTCCGGAGGCTAATCTCGCCTCATCCTTTTTGATTCGATCAGTTACAGTTTCAACATCAACCTCACCCCGGCGAAGCTCAAGTGCAATTTGTTCTGCCTCGGCCTTTACTATCGCTAACTCGGTATTTGCTGCGATTATGCGTTTATCAATGTGGAGTAATTGTTCAATCTCTGGCAGTGATTTTAACTTTGTATTTGCCTGCATAATCTCTGAATCTATAAATTGCAGCTCTAAAATATGTGATTGTTGCGCAGGTGATGCTTGCAAGAAGCACCCCCAAACTTTAGGTCAAGTTAAAACACTTTTTAGTTGTATTACCGTAAGTTAAAGTTTACTGATTAAGCCAGCTTATGGCTAGTTAGTGAAATCTTTTTTGATAAGTTGACCAAACTGCTCTACCCGAACCAACTCTTTTTCATACTCACTTTTTGCCTTAAATTGATCACTACTTAAGGCAAAGGCCAGTTGATCAACTCCAGTTATGCAAACTCCACCACCATATAATTTATTAAAGGCTGCAATCTTTGGGTCAAAGGAGATTGCAATGTATGGCCGCTTAAAGGCATAGGCGATAATTGCACCATGTAATCGGGTCGTGACTACATAATCACAATCTTGATACATCTTTAAAACTTTCTTAAGTGGCAATTTTTCTGTTTCAATATTTGCAGTAAATTTATAGGTAAAGCCGGCATCTTCAATTATTTTCTTGATCTGGGGTGTCGATGAAACTGGCTCTAAATCCACATGGGAGCTGTGTAAAACCTGATTACCGTTTTTAACTTTCGCCCCAACACTAAAACTATTGGATATGTATACCAGGGTTGGACAAGCAGTAATTGAGATATTTGGATCTAATTCATAAAAATCTCTAGTTAATTCATCTCTAATATTGGCAAACTTAGCTTTAGCAAAAACTGATTGCACAACCTGCTTAGGTACACCTTTAACTGAATCATTGTCAGGTAGGCAAACACCTATACCCCAAATAATTATTGGCAGCTTGCAGTTTTTTTCGATATCGATCCAGAATTTTTCAAATACTGAGTGCAGTAATCCAGCACCACCAATGATCACAGAGGAATAATTTTTATGAACAAAATCCCAATCAATAGGAGTTTTATGGATGTTCCATACATCCAACTCTTCACCTAGCATTTGATGAATGGCTAGAACTGGAAGGTAATTTCCTATATTTCTATTTGCTGAGTAAAACTGCAGCGTCTTACTTTTTACTCTGCGCTCACCTTTTGAAACATCATTGAGTCTAGTTAATCTAGATGTAGTTATCAAAATTCTCTTTAACTTATTTAGCACGGATTCCAATTTTGATTGGGTAGATTAGAAACATACCTTTATATTATCGTGAAAATGCATATAATTTGAGTATGAATAAAAAGTCTTGTGCTTTTATTACAATCCTTGCAGTCTTTTTATCATCTGGTATGTATCCATCTAGTGCGTTAGTAAAGGTCGGATCTAAATGCACAAAAGCTGGGGTTAAGTTAATTGATTCCGGTAATACTTTTACCTGTGTGAGGTCCGGAAAGAAATTAGTATGGAAATTTTCAGGTAAATCACCAGCAAAGAATGTAATTGACGTTAAAAAGACTTACTCAACTGATGATGGATACTTTGACACTTTTACTCGAGGAGCTTGTGAGATTGACCCCTATGCCCCAACTGAATGGCTGGCTATGCAGGCTTTTACGATGAGTCTACAAAATTGTGCTGGGCAGGTGAGGTTAGCAAAATATAATTTAGGTAATTCCCGACCATTATCGAATCATCAAAAATCATCTGAATTCAACTTGATCCAGCCATGCAAACTACTGGGATCATCTCGTGGCACTTTGATGCATCGCACTGATAACTGGGCAACATCCCGCAAACATCCTGGCCCAAATTCAGTAATTCAATTAATACCTATATTTGCCGAAGATACGGCTGTGCCTAAAAATACTCCAAGTGCTGATTATGAAAAATTCTTACGCTTCATAAAAGAGTGGGTAGATTATTCATCAGATTTTGGTTCAAATGTTCAGTATAGAATCCCAAATGAGTACATAAAACTTTCTGGAAAAGTTTCCGAATACAAACTGACTCATCCAGTTAATTGGGATACGCCAGGGCACGTAAGGTTTAATAGGGATGTAATTACTGCAGTTGATGAGAAAATTGATTTTACTGGTGTAAATATGGGGATTATTGTCGCACCTGCTGGAACTGATGCTTCAATCATGCAACAAGCCGCACTTGGAAGTTTTCAAACAGCAGAAGGTGTTGTACCGGTTGGTCTTAGCCAATTTGGTGATGTTCCAAGTAATCCAAGAGGATCTCAATACTCGGGTTTAACTCATCCTTTTTGGTGGATTCATGAGGCTTATCACGCCGGTTATGGATTAGATGATCACTATGGCGATGCGCTTTGGAATATTAATTCCGAGTATGGCATGGGCTGGTGGACCATGATGACTCCATGGGGAGGCGATCTTTCAATTTGGGAAAAATGGCTTTTAGGCTTTATTCAAGATTCACAAATTCAATGCACCTCTAGTACACCTTCAAGTACTCACTGGATTGCGCCTTCATCTGTTAGAACGCAAGAGAGTAAAGCCATCGTTGTTCCAATTTCATCTACAAAAGTTATTGTTGCCGAGTCAATTAGAGCTGCCGGATTGCACTATAAGGTCCCAACTCAAAATCAGGGAGTTTTAGTGTATGAAATAGATTTGACTAAGAACACTCATGGAATGGGAATGAAACTCTCACTCCCAACAAATCGAGTAGTAAATTCAAATTACCCATTTTTTATGGCTGATGCATCATTAAGAAAAGGTGATACGACGACTTCAAACGGAATTACATTCACCATCCTTGAATCTGGAACTTTTGGTGACGTAATTAAGGTATCAAAAGAATAGTTGTTATCTGTGGGCGGTGAGGGTTTCGAACCCCCGACATCCTCGGTGTAAACGAGGCGCTCTACCACTGAGCTAACCACCCGGTGAGATTGAGAATATTACTAGTAGATCAGTATTACTCCCAATTAACTCAATTTATAAGGCTGATAAGGCTGCTTTGTACTCCGCGATATTTCTAGCATCTCCTAAGCCATTTACTACCATCCACTTAATATTTCCATCTTTACCAATTATGAATGTGCCACGCTTTGCACATCCTCTATTTTCCTCAAATGTTCCATAAGCCTTAGCAACTTCACCATGAGGCCAAAAATCAGATAATACTTGAAACTTATAACCCTCTTGCTCAGCAAAAACTTTGTTGGCATACATAGGATCACATGAGATTGCAATTAGCTCAACATTATCGTTTTGAAAGGCAGATAGGTCATCACGTAACGCGCAAAGCTCACCAGTACAGATTCCTGAAAATGCAAATGGATAGAAAATAACCACGACATTCTTTTTTCCTTTATATGAAGATAAAGAAATCTTCTCACCATGCTGATTTATCAATTCAAAATTAGGTGCAGTAGATCCAATTGCAAGCGCCATTTTATTCTCCCCTTACTTAATTAACTACTTTGATTTCTTTTTATTACTTCCAGCATGACGGGCAACTAATCTAGTTGCAGTCCAATCAGCTCCTGCTGGAAAAGATGTAGTCAATGACATGCCTGCAGTTGGAGCAGCATCTTGAATATCACTTGCTTCAACGTATCCAACTCTTCCCACCTTTGGTGTTAACAACCAAATTGGGCCATCCTCGGTTAAATAGGTAAGAGCATCAACTAATTCATCTACTAAATCACCATCATCTTCGCGCCACCACAAAATTACCGCATCAACTACCTCTTGTGCGGTGGCATCTAGAAATTGAGTTTCAGATTTAGCAACAATTGCTTGCCTTAATAATTTGTCGCAATCAGAATCATTAAAGCCAACCTCAAGGATTAATTGGTCTTTACTTATGCCAAGCCGTTCAACGGTGGCCGCAGGGGACTGGGCTGAGTTCATTAGGAGTAGTCCACCCAACTTTGGCTGATGGTGCAACTCCTAATTAAGCATTTTTGAGCATTTAAGCCAGATCACGCCCACAGGTTGTAGGTAAATATGACCAAAAGGCCCCTTTAGATAGAGAATAAGCCCGTGAGTGAAAACTTTAAGGCCCCAGACCATTTAGTGGACCAATTAGTTGATACCGATCCAAGTGAGAGTGCTGAGTGGCAGCAATCCTTTGATGCCGTTTTAAAAAATGCCGGACCTGTAAGAGCTAGATATTTAATGCTCTCACTGTTGCAACGAGCTAATGAAAAAAATGTTGGAGTTTCAGGACTTAGAACTACCGATTACATAAACACAATTCCACCAGCCCTTGAGCCAACTTTTCCAGGGGATGAGTTTTTAGAGCGCAGAATTCGTGCATACATAAGATGGAATGCCGCAGTTATGGTGCACAGAGCGCAACGACCTGGTGTTGGAGTTGGTGGACATATTTCAACCTACGCATCTAGTGCATCTTTATATGAGGTTGGTTTTAATCATTTCTTCCGTGGTAAAGAGCATGCAGGTGGAGGGGATCAAATATTTTTCCAAGGTCATGCCTCTCCTGGAATGTATGCCAGAGCATTTATGGAAGGTCGATTAACTGAGAAACAATTAGATGGTTTCCGCCAAGAGCTTTCTCATGATGGTGGTGGCTTATCTTCTTATCCGCATCCACGACTTATGCCAAACTTTTGGGAGTTTCCAACTGTTTCTATGGGTATTGGTCCCATTAATGCAATTTATCAAGCAAGATTTAATCGCTACCTACATGCTCGTGGCTTTAAAGATACAAGTGATCAAAATGTTTGGGCATTTTTAGGAGATGGTGAGATTGATGAGCCAGAGACTCTAAGTGCTATTTCACTAGCAGCTAGAGAGGGTCTAGATAACTTAACATTTGTAGTCAATTGCAACCTGCAAAGATTAGATGGACCAGTACGCGGTAATGGCAAAATCATTCAAGAGTTAGAGTCAATCTTTGGTGGTGCTGGTTGGAATGTAATTAAGGTGGTTTGGGGCAGAGAGTGGGATCCACTACTTGCTGCAGATCGTGAGGGTGCACTAGTTGATTTAATGAACAAGACACCAGATGGTGATTTTCAAACCTTTAAATCTGAAAATGGCGCCTTTGTTAGAGAAAACTTCTTCGGTAGGGATCCAAGAACTGCTGCCATGGTTTCTTCATGGAGTGATGATGATATTTGGAATCTAAAACGAGGTGGCCATGATTATCAAAAACTATACGCAGCCTATAAAGCCGCCAGTGAGCACAATGGCAGGCCAACAGTAATTTTGGCTAAAACTATTAAGGGTTGGACTTTAGGCTCACACTTTGAGGCTAGAAACTCAACTCATCAAATGAAGAAGATGACATTAGATGATCTTAAAAACTTTAGAGATAGATTATTTATTCCACTTAAAGATGAAGAGTTAGATGCCAAGTTGCCGCCATATTGTCATCCAGGAATAAATTCACCTGAGTATCAGTACATGATGCAACGCCGAAGTGAGCTAGGTGGTTTCCTACCCTCTAGAAGATCTGTTTCAAAGCCATTGCCACAACCAAAGGATGAAAGCTATGAGTCGGTAAAGCGTGGCTCAGGTGCGCAAGAGGTTGCAACCACCATGGCATTTGTTAGGTTGCTTAAAGATTTAATAAAAGATCCAGGTTTGGGCAAGAGATTTGTGCCAATCATTCCGGATGAGGCTAGAACCTTTGGTATGGATTCACTATTTCCAACTTTAAAAATTTACTCACCACATGGCCAGTCCTACACCTCAGTTGATCGAGAGTTAATGCTTTCCTATAAGGAATCAAAAGAGGGTGTAATTTTGCATGAAGGTATAAATGAAGCCGGCTCAGTTGCCTCATTTACCGCAGTTGGCTCCTCTTATGCAACGCATGATGAACCGATGATTCCTATCTATATTTTCTACTCAATGTTTGGTTTCCAACGCACTGGTGACTCATTTTGGGCAGCAAGTGATCAATTAGTTAGAGGCTTTGTACTAGGAGCTACTGCAGGTAGAACAACTTTAAATGGTGAAGGCTTACAACATGAAGATGGCCACTCACTCCTTCTTGCCTCAACAAATCCAGCAGTTGTTTGTTATGACCCAGCATTTGGTTACGAGTTAGGCCACATTGTTAAAGATGGCCTAAAGCGGATGTATGGTGAAAATAGCGAAAATATCTACTACTACCTAACTGTTTATAACGAGCCATACCAACAACCAGCAGAGCCAGAAAATCTTGATATAGATGGAGTGCTAAAGGGAATTTACCTGCTTAAAAAACCAATTAGGCGTCGTCGCAGAAAGGTTGCGATATTAGCTTCAGGAGTTTCAGTTAATTGGGCGCTAAAGGCACAAAAACTTCTAAATGATGATTTTAGAGTTGCAGCGACCATCTACTCAGTTACCTCATGGAATGAACTTCGTCGAGATGGACTTGCAGTTGATAGAAATAATCTGCTAAATCCAGATAAAAAACAAACTGCTTATGTAACTAGGAAATTAAAACGAGAAAAAGGACCAGTAATTGCAGTTAGTGATTTTATGAGATCAGTTCAAGATCAAATCTCTCCTTGGGTAAAACAACCCTTCTACTCTCTTGGCACAGATGGCTTTGGACTTTCAGATACCAGAGGAGCCCTTCGTCGTCACTTTAAGGTAGATGCAGAATCAATAGCTGTGGCTGCCCTTGCCCAGTTAGCACAAGCTGAAATGATTGGTAAGAGAGCAGTTAAGAAAGCAATCAAGAAGTATCAAATTAATGATGTCACTGCAGCGGAGGCTGGAAATACTGAAGGATCTGGCTAGACAATTTAGTCATGGAATCGTTAGCCCTACTTGCAACATTAATAATCTCGCTAACAGTAATTGGTGGACCACTTTCAGTAGCACTAACTTTTTTACCCCAAAGATTATTGCCACTTGCTGTAATTAAATTATTTGCATTTTTGATTGCATTAATTGCAATATTTATAGGCGGGATGCTGATCATAAATGTTAATTCAATTGGTGCCAGAATTATGGGCGGTTTTGGTTGTGCTTGTGGTTTCTATGCAATTTATCGAGTTATTAGAAAGGTTTCAAAAAACAAATAATGTGTGGAGGTGCCGGGAATCGAACCCGGGTCCTCTAGCACTAGTTCAAAGTTTCTACGGGCGTAGTGCAATTATCGCTTTTTTAGTCCAAACTCTCACATGCACAAGTAGTTTGCGGACTTAGTTACAGATTTATGTCCCCATTAACCTCCGTAACACGGTTAGGGGTAAGTCCTCTAGCGACGTTAGATCCGAAGGCGAGAACAAACTTCGGGTAACGGATAACAGAGCTAGCTTAGGCAGCTAGTTGATAATCAGCGGCAGTTTTACTTGCGCTTATAGTTTGCCATGTTTTTGTGGTTAACGAGATCATCACGGCTTCCTCGGCCCGCTTGCCTTGAAGTAACGACTAAAGTCGAGACCGTTCACCCCCAAGA
>CAIUBS010000013.1 GCA_903897475.1 uncultured Actinomycetes bacterium
ACTAAAACTCCATCAGTAGAGGCAATTGGTTCAGTACTTGCACTGGGAGTTTTATGTACTGCTATAGCCTTTATTTACTTCTTTAAACTCGTTGCTGAAGTTGGACCTCCAAGGGCATCCTTAATCACTTATTTAAATACTGCAGTGGCAGTTTTATTGGGCGTTTTACTTCTTAGTGAGCCCATAACATTAGGAATTGCAATCGGACTTCCACTTGTGTTGGTTGGCTCATACTTTGCAAGTAGAAAAGTTAATCAGTAAATCCAAGTCGAGCCAACATTTTTGGATCTTTCTGCCATTCCTTTGATACCTTCACATGAATCTGAAGAAAAACTTTAATTCCAACTAAATTTTCGATCGACTTTCTTGCGGTTGTGCCGATTGCTTTTAGCTTGCTTCCTTGTGGGCCAATAATTATTCCTTTTTGACTGTCACGTTCGACATGCAAAGTAGCTACCACATCAAATAAATTTCCTCCCTCTCGTTCACCCATCTCATCTATTGTGACCATTACCGAGTGGGGTAGCTCCTCATATAATTCTTCAATTGCTGCTTCTCTAATTAGATCAGAAAACATCAACTCCTGCGCTTGGTCAGTATTTATATCTTTAGGGTACATAGCAGGTGATTTCGGCAATGTTCTAGCTAGCAAATCCAAGAGCAGTTCAGTTTGATCCAAATTTTTCGCTGAGACTGGCACTATTTCAACATTCTTCAAATTTAATCGATTGACAAATTGGTTCACAAAGTTTAGTTTTTCAGCTAGTTCAGCTTTAGAGATGCTATCAATTTTTGTAATCACAATAAATATTGGTTGATTACCTTTTATCTGCTTAAGAATATACTCATCGCCCGACCCAATTTCCTCATTTGCTGGTAAACAAACAACAACACTATCTGTTGATTCTATATTTTCATTTGCCATAGTGTTAAGTCTTGTTCCCAAAGCAGTCTTTGGTTTATGCATCCCTGGAGTATCTACTACAATCATTTGAAAATTTTCTCTATTTATGATTCCTCGTATCGGATTCCGAGTGGTATTTGGATGGTGTGAAGTGATAACAATTTTTGTTCCAACAAGTGCGTTTACTAGTGTGGACTTACCTGTATTTGGACGGCCAACAATTGCAACGAAACCAGATTTGAAATTGCTCATTAGGTATATTCTCTCACCTTTTTTCTAACGCAATTGCAGTGGCGTAATCACCTCTAAAATTTCCTCAAAACTTGTGGCTATGTCTGCTACTCTCTCAGCAATTAAGCGATGGCATCCTTGACTTAGCGGTGAGGTCACCTCACCAGGGATGGCAAATACTGGCCTAAATATCTCTGCAGCATCTCGAGCTGTTCTTATAGATCCACTCACATACTCCGCTTCGACCACAACTGTTGCTTTAGAGAGTGCAGCAATTAATCTATTTCGGATCAGAAATCGAAAGGGTTTAGAAGGTGTATTTGGCATGACTTCACTTATAAGCAACCCATTTCCAATGATTTCTTCAAACAGCTTTTTGTTTTCTCTTGGATATAGATTGTTTAGCCCTCCTGCTTGAACGCATACTGAAGAACCTTTCATTGCAATTGCTCCTATATGCGCTGCCGTATCAATTCCAACTGCCCCACCACTTACAACTATAAGTCCAGAGCTAGCGGCCTTGCGGGATAAAAATGCAGAAATTTGATGGCCGTAACTTGTCGGCTTACGACTTCCTACGATAGAAATCGATAGCGGCAAACTTTTAAGAGTCTCTCTTCTGCCTCTGATGAGTAAAGCAATTGGAGGGCAATCTAAATCATTAAGACCCGTAGGCCAGTCTGAATCCAAGGGTGTAATTAGAATTGATTGAGATTCTTCAATCTCTTTTTGAAGTAATTCTAGATTAGAGTTTGATAATCGATTGATCAGTCTTGGAGATTTTTTTCTGTAAAAGTCGAACTTATCTTTTATTATTTGATAGTAAGTTGATTGCGCTCCGTGGCTATGTATCATTTTGCTAAAGTAAGTATCAGTAGGTTCAATACAAGAGAATAGTAGTAACCGACAGTCTAACTCACTTAGCACAGTTGAAATCTATTTTAATTTCAGTTTAGATTGCACTTATTTCATTAGGTGTGAATAAATCGTTACTAGTTGATTATGGCAGCTATGTTTGCAAATGACTTTCTGTGAATTGGAAGGATTCCAAACTCTTTTATTGCTGCAGTATGTGCTGCAGTTATATACCCTTTGTGATTAGCTAAACCATACCTTGGATATTTCTTATCCAATTGAACCATTATTCGATCCCGATATACTTTGGCCAAAATCGAGGCCGCACTAATTGTTGTTGCTACCTGGTCTCCTTTCCATACTGCCAGGTTGGGCGTAGTTAATCCTGGAATTGAATAGCCATCGGTTAATACATAATCTGCACTTATAGATAAGGAATTAACTGCCCTCCGCATGCCTTCTATGTTGCATTTATGAAGACCTAAGGTGTCAATCTCTTCGACTGAAACTTCAATAATTGAGTGGGCAATTGAATTAGCTATTATTAATTCAAATAAAATCTCTCTTTGTTCAGTCGATAACTGCTTTGAATCTTGAACTTCAGTAAAAGTTTTAGATAATGGATCATTAAGGATTACAGCTGCAATAACAAGTGGACCAGCACAAGGTCCCCTACCCGCCTCATCAACGCCTGCAATATTCTTAATTCCAGATTGGAGCAATTGACTTTCGATCATAGATTGCTACTAATCTTTTACCGGAACTTTCGCTAGCTCTTCTCCTTTTGGGATAAATGCAAGGTTTGATAAAGGCCAAACAATGAAGGTTGCTCGACCCACAACCTTACTTAATGGAACCATGCCGTTGTTTGCACTATCTGGATGAAATCTAGAGTCTGAACTAGCTCCTCTATGATCGCCCATAACAAAGATAAATCCTTTCGGCACATCAACATTAAATTTTATTTCACTTGGTTTATCTCCAGGATATATGTAGGGCTCATTTATAGATTCTCCATTTACTTGGATTTTTCCAGAAGCATCGCAACAAATTACATTATCTCCACCAACTCCAATAACTCTTTTAATGAGAAACTGTTTAGCTGGGTCAGGTAAGACACCTACAGTAATTAATCCACTTTTAACTTTGCTCGAGATGCTTGAGCCTTCCTCCACTGGTGCATCACCAAGCCACTTATCTGGATCATTAAACACTGCTACTTCGCCCCGCTTGATATCGCTAAAGAGTGCACCAAACTTATTGACTGCAATTCGATCGCCAACCAAAAGCGTATTTTCCATGGAACCAGAGGGAATATAGAAAAAATGTAGAAGAAAAGTCTTTATAACTATTGAAACAACTAGTGCAGAAACAATAATTATGGGTAGTTCCCGAAGGAATGAACCCTTCTTCAGCATAAGTTTATTTTACTTAAGCTTGAGGGGTTTCTTCAGCTGAAGCCTCAGCAACAACTTCTACTTGTGAAACCTCTTCTGGAGCAGCTGGCGTTTGTTCAACCACCGGTGCAGCTTCAGCAACTGGCGCAGCTTCAGCAACTGGCGTTTCTTCTACTACTGGAGCAGCTTTTGCCGCTAACTTTTCAGCAGCCTTCTTTTTTAAAGTTGTGGCACCATCTGCAGGCTCATTCATGGCTTCTTTTACAGCGGCTTCATAGGCAACTCTTTTATCTACACGAACTGGTTGTGATTTTAATGTTCCTTCACTTCCAGGAAGACCATTTGCCTTTTGATAGTCACCAGTAATTTTAAGTAGTGCAGTTACTGCCTCAGTTGGTTGCGCACCAACCCCTAGCCAATACTGAACACGCTCTGAATTAACCTCGATTAATGAAGGTTCAGAGGCAGGTGAGTAGCGACCGATTTCCTCAATTGCCTTTGAATTTCTAGCAGAACGAGAATCTGCAATCACTATTCTAAAGTGTGGCGTGCGAATCTTTCCAAGACGCATTAATTTAATCTTTACTGACACAAAACTCCCTATAGAAAATTATTTGTTGAATCTTTTGTAAACAGCGGGGGCGTTTACACCAGACAACTTTGCGGACAATTTTGCTACGGGTTAGAGGGTCCCACTAGCAGGGGGCTTATCTTGCCAGCAAATTTGAGATAACCCAAATTGGCGCCTTTAAGATCTAATTGCCCTCCTGTGCAGCTCTCTTCGCAGGGTTTCCCGACCTAGATTTCTTCTTAAAATTTTGGCTAGGTTGCTTGGGTTTTGGAATTGAACCCAGCCCACCAATTGGTGCCATACCTGTAGGTAATGAACCATTTCGCATTTGCTTCATAACTTTTTGAGCCTGTGAGAAACGTTCTACTAATGAGTTAATTTCAGAAATTGCTCTTCCACTACCTTTTGCGATTCGCGCTCTGCGAGAGCCGTTTAAAACTTTTGGATCATTTCTTTCCTGAGGAGTCATTGACTCAATTATTGCCCTAGTCCTTACTAACTCTGATTCATCAAAATTATCCAATTGTTTTTTCATTCCACCAGCGCCTGGTAGCAATCCAATTAACTTGCTCATGCTTCCCATATTTCTCATGGCTTCCAACTGTGACAAAAAGTCTGTGAAGGTAAACTCTTCACCTTTCATAAACTTATCTTCTAAATTTTTCGATGTAGCCTCCGGCATAGCTCGCTTGGCTTGTTCGGCTAGAGATGCAATATCGCCTAATCCAAGAATTCTTGATGACATTCTCTCCGGATAAAATATGTCAAAATCAGTTACTTTTTCTCCAGTTGCAGCAAAAATAATTGGTTTTCCGGTTAATTCAACCACCGAAAGTGCAGCACCACCTCGTGCATCTCCATCCAACTTAGTAAGCACAACAGCATCGAATCCAACACCACCTGCAAAAGCTTTCGCAGTTCGTGCAGCATCCTGCCCCGTCATGGCATCTATTACAAAGAAGATCTCATCTGGGTTAATTGCATCTCGTATGTCTATAACTTGCTGCATTAATTCTTTATCTACGCCAGTTCTACCTGCAGTATCAACAATAACAAAATTATGTAGTTTATCTTTGGCAAACTTTAGGCCATCTTTAGCAACTTTAACTGGATCACCAACTCCATTGCCCGCTTCCGGTGCAAAAACTGGAGTATTAACTGTCTTGCCTACAACTTGTAATTGATTTACCGCATTCGGTCTCTGTAAATCTGCAGCAACTAAAAGAGGTGTATTTCCCTGTTTGGCTAAGTAGAAAGAAAGCTTTCCAGCTAAGGAAGTTTTACCTGCACCCTGTAATCCGGTTAGTAAAATCACTGTAGGTGGCGATTTTGCAAATTTGAGACGCCTTGCTGAACCACCCAAAATTTGAGTAAGTTCAGAGTTTACTATTTCGAAAATCTTTTGAGCAGGATTTGTACTTTTATTTATTTCTAATTCCTGCAACTTGGCTTTTTCAAGAATGCGGTTGGAAAAGTTATCTGCTACTTCAGTTGCGACATCTGATTCTAGAAGTGCAATTTTGATCTGTGCCGAAAAATCCCTTAAGTCAGATTCAGAGACCTTACCGCGCAGGCCAGAGAGGATGCTGCTAAATCTCTGGCCCAGCGCTTCAAACATGGACGCATCTTACATTTGATTAGATTGCTGCTTCACCGCTTTCACCGGTTCGAACACGGGTTACAGAATCAACGGCAGTGGCCCATACTTTTCCATCACCAATGTTTCCAGTTCTAGCAGCTTGCGTAATTACCTTAATTGCCTTGTCAGCAATATCAGATGCAACAAGTACCTCTAATCTAATTTTTGGGATTAGATCGACTTTGTATTGTGCTCCTCGATAAACTTCAGTTAATCCAAGCTGCCTACCAAAACCTTTAGCTTCGGAAACAGTCATACCGGTAATCCCAGCATTGACCAGCGCCTCTTTAACATCTTCAAGTTTTTGCGGCTTAATGATTGCTGTAATTAGCTTCATAATTAAAATCCTCCTCTTGAATTAGAAGTTAACTCATACCCTGTTTCAGCGTGTTGGTCATAATCAATACCAGAAATCTCTGCTTCTTCTTTGATTCGAAGTCCCATAGTTTTGTCGATTATGAAACCAATGACTAATGTGACTACAAAGGAGTAGGCCAAGACAAAAAATGCACCAAAGGCTTGTTTTGCCAATAG
>CAIUBS010000014.1 GCA_903897475.1 uncultured Actinomycetes bacterium
AATCGAAGAGTTAGCCTTTGCATATCCTGATGGAAACCAAGCACTTTTTGGAGTCAACTTGAAGGTGAAAAAAGGTGAAAGAGTTGCACTATTAGGCCCCAATGGTGCTGGGAAAACTACCTTAGTGATGCACCTAAATGGCATTTTAAATACTACGCACGGCAAAGTTTATGTAGCAGGAAAACTAGTTGACTCACAGGATAAAGAAGGCTTAAAACAAATCAGATCAAAGGTTGGAATCGTTTTTCAAGATCCAGATGATCAACTTTTTATGCCAACAGTGGGGCAAGATGTTGCATTTGGTCCATATAACATGGGGTTGCGTGATAATGCATTGGAAAATGTAGTTACACAAGCACTTAACATGGTTGGAATGCTTGAGTACAAAGATCGTCCACCACACCACCTTTCATTTGGTCAAAGAAGAAGAGTGGCAGTTGCAACGGTATTAGCTATGAAACCAGAGATTTTGGTGTTAGATGAACCATCTTCAAACTTAGATCCTGCTAGCAGACGTGAGTTAGCTGAAATTCTTAGATCTCTTGATATTACAATAATTATGGTTACCCATGATCTTCCTTATGCATATGAATTATGCGAGCGCGCCTTAATACTTTCAGGTGGAATTATTGCTGCCGATGGGAAAACTAAAGATATTCTAGGAAATGAAGATCTGCTTAAAAAACATCGATTAGAACTACCGGTTGGTTTTTCTATTTAGTCAATATATAAATCGTTGATAAACTCTTTAGTTCCTGGCACAACAGCATACTTATCTAGATCTGTAATTCCCTCAGAAGCCAACACCTCGTCATCAATAAAAAAATTGCCCGTGCACTCTTTACCGGAGCGATTTAAGATTATGTAGGCAGAGTCAGAGATAATCTCTGGGGTGCGGCAAAAAGCAACATCAACGCCTGGAATCATGGCAAGTGCTGCTGTATCAATTGCTGTCCTTGGCCAAAGTGCGTTAACGCCAATACCATCGCGCTTTAGTTCTTCGGCCAAACCTAAAACACACATACTCATTCCGTACTTTGCCATTGTGTAAGCAAGATGCGGTTTAAACCACTTACCCTTCATTGAAAGTGGTGGCGAAAGCATCAGAATATGAGGGTTATAGCCATCTTGTGAACTTTTCTTTAAGTAAGGTAGAGCAGCTTGTGAGGTTAAGAAAGTACCCCGAGTGTTTACTCCCATCATTAAATCAAATCTTTTTGCTGGGGTGTTTTCGGTGTTCGTGAGATTAATTGCCGATGCATTATTTATAACAATATCTAGCCCACCGAACTCGGTCGCTGCTTTTTCAACTGCTGCAGATATTTGATTCTCATCTCTAATGTCGCATTGAATTGCAAGAGCCCTACCACCAGCATCCTCAATCTCTTTTGCTGCTGTAAAAATCGTGCCTGGAAGTTTTGGGTGTGGATCAGCAGTCTTTGCTGCGATCGCAATTGATGCACCATCTTTTGCCGCTCGCAGTGCAATTGCAAGCCCGATACCTCTTGAACCACCAGTTACAAATATTTTCTTACCTGAAAGTGACATTAATTGACTTTACTCTTTTTAGCTAAAAAATTCATAAATGCCATCTGTGCCTCATCTGATTCAGTTGCCATCTTAAACAACTCCCCTTCAGCCAACATAACTTGATTCAACGCCTCATGAGATGAACTCTTCAGTAATGCTTTGGTATTAATTACCGCATTTGGTGGTTGCTCTGAAACCTCTTTTGCAAATTCCATCGCAAGATTCAACTCATCACTACCAACTTTGTTGATAACTCCCATTTGCAACGCTTCCTCTGCCGAAAAAGTTCGACCAGTCAAAAATATTTCACTTGCCTTTGCATGCCCTACTAATTTCGGGAATAAGTAACTAGAACCACCTTCAGCCACTAGCCCAAGTGATACAAATGGCATTGAAAACTTGGTATCCGTATTGGCTGCTACATAATCAAAATGTAAAAGCATTGTTGTGCCTATACCAACTGCCCTTCCCTTTACCGCACCTATAAGCGGCTTAGGAAAATTATGAATTGCAAATAAAAAATTGAATACCGGAGATCCTTCACCCATTTCCGCATTATTAGCAAAATCATTAATATCGTTACCCGATGTAAAACAATCGCCGTTTGAGTCAAGAACTACTGCACGTATTGAAAAATCTCCAGCTGCTTGATTTAGCTTATCTGCCAAAGTTTGATACATCTCTTGCGTGATCGCATTTTTCTTTTCAGGTCGATTTAATGTTAGACGTAAAACCGAGCCATCTAACTGATCTAAAACTGAACTCATGAAGGAATAATAGACATAATCTCTACTTTTTTCATATGTTGAAAAAGGTGACTTTATAGGAGCACAATAAGCCTTAGAAATGGAGAATTAATTGGAATTTAATATTTTAGTAAGGGAACTGACTCCCTTTGAGCATTTAGTTTGTGAACATTTATGTGAGGGTATGACAAATTCGGCCATCGCAAAAGCTACAGCTCATACTGAGAAGGTAGTCGAAAATACAGTCTCTAGGGCTGCACATGCTTTCTCAATTAAATCAACAGGTGATATCAATGTCAGAGTTTTACTTGCCCTGGCTTATAGATCCCATTTTGGCGATAAAGCATTTGATAAATTAGGAATCGCCTGTAAGCATTTAACTGTTGGCCCAAATGGTGAGCAAATTTGCACACAACATTCTGATTAATTCACTAATTATAATAAAAATTGAAACAACTATAGGATTTTCAAATGTACTTTCAAAATGCCATACCTAATCGGCTCTGGGAGTACCTGATCGCCACTATTTTGATCATCTTGGCCCCAGGCCCCTCTGTTTTATTTACGATAGCCCGAGCGATTGCTTGGGGGCGATTGGCGGCGATTGCAACCGTTATTGGTAATGCCTCTGGCATGTTTTTAGTCTCGGTATTTGTGGCAGTTGGCCTGGGTCCAATCCTGCAAAGCTCAGAATTCTTATACAACGCAATTCAATGGGCAGGTGGTGCCTATTTGATTTATTTAGGTTATTCAGCAATTGCTGCTAGCAAAGTTGATGCTCAGGATATGAGAGCAGGTACTGGATCCAAACCAACCTTTCTAACATCGATTAGAAATGGTTTTTGGGTAGGAGTGCTAAACCCAAAATCTGTGGTCTTTTTTGCAGCGATTTTGCCACAATTTATCGATGAGGAAAAAAGTAATGTGACTGCACAACTTTTGCTTCTAGGTGCGATCTTTGCACTCATAGCTTTGATTTCAGATGGGGCCTATGGCTTACTTGCTGGCACTATCCGTCAATGGCTATCGGGTGATGTTAAAAGGTTAATCTTTATGCGGCTTATAGGCGGTGTGGTAATGATTGCACTTGGCGTTTTCACCATACTTTCTGCGATCTTAGCTAGCTAAATACCTGCTTTGAATAGCCATGTCGCTGGCCGTAAATGTCAGTAGTAGCCGGCAGACTTAACCTCGTTAGGAAAACTAAATTAGGGCATATCAATGAGTATGCGCGCAGAAAAGAGTAGAAATGGCCTCATCAAATGCAGTTGGAAATGCTAGAGAGTTTATCTCCCCATCAGATTTAACCTTTTCGTGGGGAAGTTGTCATCGCTGTTTATGGCTTAATTACAATCATGGACTTCGCACTCCAGGTTTTATGCCACTGGTGGGAGATCTTGCAAATATGCAAGAAAATTACTTTGCTAAGAAAACCACAGCAGATATAGCACCCGTTTTACCAGAGGGCAAAGTTGCTGATCTTGGTGGTTGGGTAAAGTCATCTTTTATTAATGTAAATGGCGCAGCCACAAAGTATGCAATCCGGGGAAAGTATGACCTACTAATTGAGTTTGCAGATGGCACCTTTGGCATTATTGACTGCAAATTTCAAGCAAAAGACTCTGATAAAACCGATCTCTACCAGCCTCAGCTTGAGGCGTATGCATTTGCACTTGAAAATCCGGCCACAGGAGATGCTAAAAAAGTTTCATTGATGGGACTTTTAGTTTGGTCACTACTTGAGCCAGCAGGTGATGTAAGTAAGGGATTTGGTTTAAAACTAAAGCATACTTGGCGACCAATTGAGCGAAATCCCGCTGCCCTTGCCACTAGGTTAACTGACTTTATAACTGTAGTGAGTGGTCAAATGCCATCTGCTAAGGATAATTGCGAAATGTGTAATTATTTAACTTTGCGCAGAGAGTTTATTGGAGCTCAGTAACTTACTCTTCATCAGATTCAATTTGATCTTCATCTACTTGACTCTTTTTAATCGCATCCTTGGCCTCTGATGCGTACATATTTGGCACATACTCCTGCTTTGAAAGCTCAGCAATTTTTTCCATAATTTGATTTGTGACTTCTCTTAAAACATTTTGATCTGTAGCATCGCCACTAAAATACATCGGCTCACCAAATACCATTTCAACTCTTCTTACCTTGGGCACCACTTGGCCAGTTGGTTGAATCTCGGCGGTGTTAAACATAGCTACTGGGACAACTGGAGCAGCAGATTCGATTGCCATGCGTGCAATTCCAGTACGTCCTTTGTATAAGCGTCCATCTGGAGATCTTGTTCCCTCAGGGTAAATACCTAAGCAATGATTTTCTCGAAGTAGGCGCAAGCCAGTTAACAGGGCTGCCTCACTTCGCTTTCCTCCGGACCGATCCACTGGAACTTGACCTAAGGTAATAAAGGTTAACTTTTTGATAAATCCCTTTATGCCAGGTGAGGTGAAGTACTCACTTTTTGCCAAGAATGTCACTTTTCTAGAAACTACAAGTGGCATAAATATTGAATCGCTGAAGGAGAGGTGATTTGAGGCAATGATTACTGGACCTGTGCTTGGAACATGACGCAAACCAGTTACCTTTGGCCTAAAAATAAACATCAAAATAGGGATCAAAAAAGATTTCAATATCTTGTATGGCACGGGTCTAATTTAGTGGCTCAGCCAATCTATGACACCATCTGAGCGTGAATTCAATTCCAAACTCAGCAGGATTTACCCTACCCGGGGGCAAAATTGGCGTATTAGTAATTCATGGCTTTACTGGTTCACCAGTGAGTGTGAAACCTTGGGCTGAATTTTTTAATCAACAAGGCTACACAGTTTCAACACCATGTTTGCCTGGCCATGGCACTACTTGGCAAGAATTGAATGAAACTACCTGGCAGCAATGGTATGAAAAAGTTGAGCAATCCTTTATCGAGCTACAAAGTAAATGTGATCGAGTATTTATCGCTGGATTTTCAATGGGTGCAGCTCTGGCTCTTAAATTATCTCAAATTAGAGGAAGTGAAATAGAAGGCTTAATCCTTTTAAATGCCTCCGTGCAGGATACAAGATTCATTCTGAAACTCACTCCCGTGCTTAAGTTTTTAATTCCTTCTATTAAAAAAGGTCCAACAGATATTGCAAAGCCAAATCCACCAAAACATAGCTATGCTCGAACCCCATTAAAGGCACTAGATTCACTTAGAAAACTTTGGGCAAGTGTAGAAAGAGATTTGTACTTAGTGGATGTGCCATTATTAGTGGCGTATTCAAGAAATGATCACGCTGTGGATCCAGAAAGTTCATTTAAAATAGTTGACAAGGTCTCATCCGTTGATGTCAGAGAGGTCGTATTTGAAAAATCCTTTCACAATGTCCCCCTTGATTACGATTTAGACAAGTTAAATATTGAATCAAAATTATTTATAGAAGATGTGTTAGCGGGTAATATGAGGCGAGGAATGGATTTATTTGAAGGCAATTTTGTAGATGCTCAGTTTGATTCAATAGTTTCAGGTTTGTCATTAGATCAATCAGCACCAACTACATATTTGGATGAACTAGATAATTTCCAAACGGCAGAGCGGTTTATTCCACCAAATCCAAAACCAATTAAACTAGACTCTGCTCAAAGATTTTCAATTTCTTTACTTCTTGCAAGTGGTGCTTATCTTGTTGCATATTTATTAAGTGACTTTGAAATATTTGGAAGCTGGCCGGCGGTTTTAGGTATTTTAGGATCAATCGCGACAATTATTTGGCGAACTGCAAGATCTGAAGATAATTTTGACGACGGAACTAGCCTCTAACTAGATCTGCAGCGCCAATTAATCCAGCATCATTACCAAACTTTGCGGCGATAATTTTAGGAAGCAAGTGAGTTCCAGCAAATGGCATATATTTTTCCATCGCTTGTCTAACTGGATTTAGAAATAATTCTCCAGCATCAACTACTCCCCCTCCAATTACGATTGCTTGTGGGTCCAGCAAAAGGGTGTAAGAAGCACAGGCTGAACCAAGCCAATCTGCTTGTTTATTAAATGCTCTTAGCGCAATCTCATTTCCTTGTTTTGCTGCCATAGTTAAGATTGCACCTGATAATTCATCTTGACCATCTGAAAACTTAAGTAATTCTTTGGCCTTAGTCGGATCCAATTCCATCTCTTCACTGGCGTATCGCATTAGAGCGCTACCGGATGCATATTGTTCAATACAGCCATATGCACCACAACCACATTTGATCCCGTTTGGCTGAACAATCATATGCCCAAACTCTGCACCAATTCCGTTCGCACCTCTAAACAATTTTCCATCGATTACTAATCCTCCACCCATGCCAGTACCAATTATAAAAAACATTACTGGGTTAAGATTTTTTGCGTTTCCATATTTATACTCTGCCCACATCGCTGCATTTGCATCGTTTTCTGCAATGACTGGAATATTAAAGTACTTTTTAATCTCTGAAACAAAGTTGAGTTGGTTTAAATTTGCAATATTTGGAGCCCCAACAATTGTGCCCTGATCAGAAGATATTAGTGCTGCAACGCTTATGCCAATACCTGCTAATTCATACCTAGACTGAAAAGATTTTATTAAATCAATAATTGTTGCAATTAATTCAGTACCACCAGCTAACGGAGTTGATCTTCGATCAGATGCAATTATATTTCCGGATGAGTCAACTACTCCAGCCGATACCTTAGTTCCACCAATATCAACACCAATTGTTAAAACTGAGCTTGGAATTTTTACGCTCAAATTAATTTTCCAGCTTTTCCTTTAACTGTTTTAGTGCTAAATCAATTGTGGATTTCTCAGCTTTGGTTCGCATCATCTCAGGTACTGGCATCGAAAGTGCCACTGTCATCTCAAAGGTAACTTCAGTTTCATCGCCATTATCTTTAACGATATAAGCACCGGCCATCTCGGTTAATAAATCGGCATCCTCAAGTGAAAAATCAACACGATCAGGGTAAGCAGACCAGTCATAATTTAATGTTGGCTTGTCCTTTAAAGCGCCAGCATCCACACTGAGTTTTACCTGAGTAGGTCGACCCTCAGCATCTGATGTAATAACTGTTGCTGACTTAAAAGAGGTTGACCAACTTGGATAGTTTGCAATATCAAATAGAACTGCTCTTACATCATCTGCTGTTGCTGAGATTGTAATTGTGGAGGTTGTTGGATTAGACATGGCGTAAGGCTACCGCGAAGTAAGACCAACTATTTACAGGCAGAAAAAACCGACTTAGGTCTAGCAAAAATACCCTGCCAGCAGGTAGCGTGTGCCCCATGAATCAGATAACTATTCCAGCAATGATCCCAGCAGCGGTAACCGGCAACTTAACTAACCTGATCGCAGAGCGAGCCTGGTTTGAACCAGAGCGAGTAATTGTCTCTCGCCCACTTGGTAATGGCTGGCAGCCCGTAACAGCCAAGGAGTATGAAGAGGAGATCAAGTCTGTTGCTAAAGGATTAATTGCCTCAGGAATTAATATCGGGGATCGAGTAGCCATCATGGCTAAGACAAGATATGAGTGGACGGTTTTAGATTTCGCAATTTGGTACGCCGGAGCTGTTCCAGTTCCAATCTATGAAACCTCCAGTGCGGAACAAGTGGAGTGGATACTTACTGATTCAGCTGCTGTTGCCATTATTGTAGAAACCCCAGCATTAGTTGAATTAGTAACTCCAGTAATGCCATCTGGCTGTAAAAATATTTGGAATATAACCTATAACGCACTTGCCACACTTGCTCATGAAGGAAAGTCTGTAAGTGATGAAGAGATTGCAAAACGTAGAGAAGCACTAAAGCCCGAAACGCTAGCAACCTTGATTTATACCTCTGGTACAACTGGAAAACCTAAGGGAGTACAACTAACTCATGGAAATTTCTTGTCTGAGTGTGGAAATGTTGTTAATGGCGCAAACGATTTATTTTTAAAGCCGGGCGGATCAACACTTTTATTCTTACCAGTTGCTCACGTCTTTGGTCGAATGGTTCAAATTGGTTCAATTACAGCTGGCTTACATCTTGCGCATTGCAGTGATCTGACCAAGTTACCAGCAGATCTGGCATCTTTTAAGCCAACATTCGTATTAGCAGTTCCTCGTATATTTGAAAAAATCTATAACGGGGCAGAAGCAAAAGCTCAGGCAGCTGGCAAAGGAAAGATTTTCCATAAAGCAGCTGAAGTTGCAATCGCCTATAGCCAGGCCTTAGATGGTAAAAAGGTTTCCCCTCTACTTAAATTTCAACATGGATTATTTGATAAATTAGTTTATTCAAAAATTAGAGCAGGCCTAGGTGGCAGAGTTGAGGCAGCTATCTCTGGCGGTGCTCCATTAGGGTCAAGGCTAGGTCATTTCTATCGTGGTGCAGGAATAAGAGTTTTGGAGGGTTACGGTCTTACTGAAACAACTGCTGGTGCAACTTTAAACTTAACGCAATCACATAAAGTAGGATCAGTTGGAAAGCCGATTCCAGGAACAACAATCAAAATTGCCGAAGATGGTGAAGTTTTAATCAAAGGCCCAATTGTAATGAATGGGTACTGGCAAAATGACGCAGCGAATGCTGAAGTTTTCACCTCTGATGGATTCTTTAAATCAGGTGACCTCGGTCAATTAGATGATGAAGGTTACTTATCAATTACTGGTCGAAAGAAAGAGTTGATCGTTACTGCAGGCGGCAAGAATGTTGCTCCGGCTGTTCTTGAGGATCGTCTTCGCTCTCATCCACTAATTAGCCAGTGCATGGTAGTTGGTGACAATAAGCCATTTATTGCAGCACTAATTACTTTAGATCCTGATTCAATTAAACCTTGGGCAGTAGCAAATAAAAAGGAAAATGCAACAATTGCTGAACTGACAAAGGATCCAACTCTTATCGCGGTAATTCAAACTGCAGTTGATGAGACAAATAAAGCGGTCAGCAGAGCTGAGTCAATTAGGAAATTTACGATTCTTCCAGTTGACTTCACAATTGCTGGTGGACAGTTAACAGCTAAGCTTTCGGTAAAACGACATGTAGTTTCGCAGCAATTTGCTCGCGAGATTGATGAACTCTTCGCCTAATTCAGAACGATCTCGGCTGGCCCGAGAGCTTCATGATGGATTGGCACAAGAGTTAGCCGCAGTTGGATATCAGTTAGATCAGGTTGTAGGCGACCCTTCGTTAGATAATAAAAATCGGAGAGTTATCCGGGATATTCGCTTTTCTCTAAGTGGATTAATCAATCAAGTCAGGGATGAGATTTTCGATCTGCGTCATGAAAGCAGCAAAAGTTTTGCTCAGATAATTACTGAACAAGCTGAAACAATTTTATTTAACTCATCAATTAATGTGGCGATAATAGGGGAAGTTATTCTAGATTCCTCACATAAATTTGAGGTTATTAGGGCTATTAGAGAATTACTTATTAATGCCAAACGACATTCGAATTGTGACCTAATACAAATTGATCTATCTGCTGAAAAAATAATTGTAAAAGATAATGGCATTGGTGGTTTAGAAGCCAAGGATAATTCTTATGGAATAGTTGGAGTTAAAGAAAGATTACAACTAATAGGTGCACAGGTGTTGGTTTCCTCAGAATCTTCAGGCACAAAAATTGAGATTTTATTGAAGCAGTGAGAATAGTTCTTGTTGATGATCATCCACTAATTCGAAGTGGACTTGCAACCACACTTTCGATGAATGGCTTTGAAGTTGTGGGTGAAGCAGCATCTATGGCTGAAGGGTTGGCCGTAATTAATTCCACTAAACCGCAAATATGTGTTGTTGATATAAATCTCGGAGCTGGTAGTGGAATTGATTTGATAAAAATGTCTAACACAAAAAATACAGGTTGTAAGTTTGTTGTTTTAACTATGCACGATGATATACAAACTCTAGAGGCTGCCAAAAGTGCGGGTGCTAGTGCTTATATAACTAAGGGAGCTCCTATTGATGCTTTAGTCGAAGTTCTCAAATCAATAATGAAGTATGACTCAAGTTTTCTTAAAGTAGGTGATATCAAAAAGCCAGTTAAGAAAAAGGATTTTCAATTAACTCAACGTGAGCTACAGGTACTCTCACTTCTGCCTACAGGAGCTACCGCTGCAGCAATCGGAAGTATGCTTTTTTTGGCCGAAGCAACGATCAAGTCTCACCTTGCTTCAATTTATAAAAAACTGGATGCAGCAAATAGAGCTCAAGCTGTCAGCATTGCCATCTCTGAAAATCTAATTTCTGAACAGTAACTCATTAAATTTATTTGACCAGTGAGAATTTTTCCAGTTCTCAATAACCCATCCTCGACCAGCCTGACCCATTTGTTTTGCACCAATTGGATCCTTAAGTAATTTGCAGATTGCATCTGCAATTTGGCTAGTACTTGTGCCATCAATTACTAATCCAGTGACCTCAGGAATAACTGCATCAGGTGCACCACCTGAATTGCCGGCGATAACCGGTAATCCACACGCACTTGCCTCTAAATAAACTATTCCCAGGCCTTCAACCTCTAAGCCAAAAAATCTTGACCTAACAGGCATTGCAAATATTTCACCAAGGCATATGTAATCGGCTAAATCAGAGTGTGAAACTTTGCCGGCAAAGGCTATTTGGTTGCTTACACCTAATTGCCGAGCTGAGTTCTTAAGCATAGATTTGATGGGACCATCTCCCACAAACAATAAAACTGCATCTGGAAACTTTCTTAGTACTTCCGGCATTGCTTCGATTAATTGATCTTGACCTTTTCGATGAACTAATCGTCCAACGCAAACTATTACTCTGCGTTGATCTAATCTATGTTTGAGAATCAATTCTTTATTCTTTGCACGTGGTGAAAAGTAAGTGGTATCAATACCTGGTGCGATCTGAACAAATTTATTCTGATCACCAGTATTAACCAAAACACTGCGCGTGTAGTTGCCTAAATAACCTAAATAATCAACATCCTTTACTATTTTCTTCATTAAACTTTTAAGAACAAAAATTTTTGCCCACCAAAGTTCATGGCCGTGAGTTAATGCAACGATATGCTTGGCACCAGCTGATCTTAATTTGCTAGCCATAAGCGCCAGTGGCGCTGCAGCCCCAAACCAAACACGAGTTATCTTGTACTCCCTTAAAATTGATGCTGCTCGTCTATTTATTCGAGGTGTTGGAAGAAGCACCTTTGCTCGATCTCTAATTACGACAACTCCAAATTTATCCATTAATTGCTGATCAAACTCTTTATAGCCAGGTTGAGTGGAGGTATAAACTATTAGGGAGTTTTTTGGTAATCCTGCTATTAAACCCAGAACAAATGTTTCAATGCCACCAGCCCTTGGACCTAAATCATTTGTTACTAAAAGTACTTTTTCCTGGTTATAAACGGCGTGCTCCGATATACGGTTTTTTACCCATGTTCATGTTTGCAATCTTTACTCTGCTACCAGATCGAGGTGCGTGCAGCATTCGATCTGGACCTAAGTAAATTGCCACATGGGAAATAGGTTTTCCAAAAAATACAAGATCACCAGGTTGTAATTGATTCTTTGGAATAGCTTTTCCATACCTGTACTGAGCCCTAGATGAATGAGGAAGGGAGACTCCCGCTGCTTTAAAGGCTCGCATTGTCAATCCAGAACAATCCCAAGTGGTAAGTCCATCCGCACCAAACACATATCTGTCACCAATTTGGGCTAGTGCGTACTTTATTGCTGTACCAGCTCTACCTGATACGCCGGCATATTTGCCACCTTCAGCGAGAGAATTTCTCTGATCCGCATCCTCTTGATCAGCATTTAATCTTGCCAACCGCTCTCGCTCAGCGGCTGATAATTTAGCGAGCAATTTTTCAGCCTCAGCTAATTTGGAGTTTGCGATTGCTAATTGTTTTTTGAACTTGGCTTCAGCTGCCTTTACCAGTGCCAACTTATCACTAACAGTGAAAGTGGTTGCATTTAATCTTTGCGTGGCAACTGAAAATTTCTTTAAATCTTCACTCTTCTTACGGGTAATTGCCTCCAGTGATCCAGCAGAAGATAAATACAGTTGGGGATCAGATGAAAATAATAGTTCTAAAGATTGACTAAGGGGGCCAGCTTTATATTGCTCGGCAGCTATAGCGCCAATTACCTTATTCATTTGCTTAATTGATTCACCCTGCTGGCTTGCTTTTTGTTGAACGGCACCCAAAGTTTTAGTTAATTTGGCCAATTGAACTTTGGCCTCTTGCGCACCTTCAGCTGCTGTAGTTGCTTGCTCCTCAAGATCTCTAACCCGTGCTTGGACTTCAATAAGAGATGGCGCAGCACTTGCTGGAATTGGAAATAAAACTCCTGCGGCAATAAATAAAGCCGAAAATGCTCGAAGTTGTATTCTCATTTGTAAAGGCTAACCAGTTGCTCCCAAGGAACTCAACCCAACCCATGCGTAATGTGCTGAGAATTAACTAAAATTTTCGCAAATTATTTGAATTTATCCCAAATTCTGCAGTTTTTGACCACCTGCTCCTCGCCTCCTATACCGCAGGGGCGGGACTAAACCAGCAGTAGCTAGATGATTAATTGCCACCTCATCTTGATCAGAAAATTCTGCATTCTTGCCAGGAAGCGGCTTTATATTTAGTAGTACGGAAACAACGCAATCATTGCAAGCAATATTGCGCATTATGCAACTATCACAATTTATTATCATAATTAAAGGTTATCCCTACCCACTGACACTCAAGTAGCCTTAACCCATGAGGCAGGTAATAGTCAGCGCCAACTTAATTGTCGGAGTAGATGGGTCAACGACAGCCAATGGCTCTTCAATTGGGTTATCCAATGATGAAGACCGACGGCGATTTCACCAGTTAAGGGAAAAATCTGACCTGATAGTAATTGGCGGCAATACCGCGAGAAGAGAGCCATATAAAAGAACTCCAGTGCCCCTGTATATTTTGACGCATTCTAAAGTTAGATTGCAACCAAAAAATCAACTAGCAAAGCAATTTCAACTTACGCCAGGTCAGCTAATTGAGGATGTTAGAAAAAATTTTGAAGGAGGTAAAAGTAATTCAGTTATTAATCTATTAGTTGAATCTGGACCAAAAATGCTACTTGAAATGATTAATGAATCATTAGTTGATTATTTGTATCTCACTGTCAACCTTAATGAAAAAGGTGAAAATCCCATAAGTGTTCATGAGTTAGTAAAAGGTTTTGACTTAATTCGCGGTGAAACTAAAGATGGATTTGAATTTAGATGCTACCAAAAACTATCCTATTGAAATTACTGCAACTCCCATAATTGCAAAAATTATCCCAATATATTG
>CAIUBS010000015.1 GCA_903897475.1 uncultured Actinomycetes bacterium
TAAGACTTTCAACACCTTGGCGTATGGATTTATTGGAAGATGACATTGATCAATTAAGTGATGATGAGATAGAAATGCAATGGGAGTACAATGTAGCCAACCCAAAAAATCCTAGAATTGATGAAGATGTCCATTAATATAAATGATATTAACCGCGTTGTTATAAAAGTTGGCTCATCCACATTAACTGGAAAAGCTGGTGCAAATTTAGATCCAAAATCTATCGATGATTTAGTTGATGTGGTCGCTAAGTTAAAAGCTAGTAATAAAGAGGTGATTGTTGTTTCATCTGGAGCTATTGCTGCAGGATTGGCGCCACTGGGTTTAACCGCACGCCCTTCAGATTTAACTTCCCAGCAAGCTGCTGCATCTGTGGGTCAAGGTTTGTTGATGGCTAAGTACACTCAATCATTTAATAGGTTCAAGATTACAACTTCACAGATTTTGATTACTTTAGAAGACATCACTAAAGAATCTCATGTAGCCAACATTAAAGGTGTACTTAATTCACTTTTGAAACAGGGTGTAGTCCCAGTAATTAATGAGAATGACACAGTAGGAACTGAAGAGATTAAGTATGGCGATAATGATGGCCTGGCAGCTCGAGTTACTAGATTAGCTGATGCAGATTTACTGGTTTTAATTACCGATATAGATGGTTTGTATGATGCAAATCCAAATACACCAGGTGCTAAACAAATAACTTTAGTTTCAGATATCTCAAAAATAGATACTGCATCCCTTGGGGGAGCAGGTTCTGCTGGAGTTGGCAGTGGTGGCATGATTACAAAGATTGAAGCTGCCAAGGTTGTAACAAGTGCTGGCATTGGAATGCTTTTAACAAAGATCTCAGATTTATCTGCAGCTCTAGAAGGCAAGCAGGTTGGTACTTACTTTTCACCTAGTTCTTAAGATTTGAAATCTCAAATAAAGCCTTAGCAGTATCTGACTCATGATCTGAATCAGTTGGATTATCACTTAACTTAACAATTACAGTTCTTGTATCTGGATTTATAAAAATAAACTGGCCGTGTAAACCTAATGCTAGGTAGGTGTTTGGATAGGGGTGCCAAACTTGAGCTGCATATCCCCAATCACGATCCAGTGTTGTAACTGGCGTAGTCATTCGTTTAAGCCATGCTTTATCAATAACTCTATTTGGACCGGCATATCCACCATTTAAAAACAACATTCCAACTCGGGCATAATCTATGCCAGAGGCGTTAAAACAGCAAAAAGTCTTTTCAGTACCGCCAACCCGATCAACATTCCAAGTAGCTGGATACTTTGCTCCGACTACCTGCCAGACATTTTTGCTGAAGTAATCTGCAACTTTTTTGCCAGTCACTTTTTTAATAATCATTCCTAGCATTTGACTATCAACACTTCGATACTCAGATTTAGTTCCTGGATCAAATGCCATTTTTCTATTGTTTTTCAAAAACCAATTTAAATCTGTGGTGGCATACATCTGTGCAATTGCAACGCCCCAACCAGATGGTCCTGACGGATAGTTGTCACTAACGCCAACACCTGCTTGCATATCTAAAAGTTGTTTGATTGTGACCAAATCAAAGCTGCTGCCATTTTTTAACTCTGGGAAGTAGTCGACAAATTTATCACTCTCTTTTATCTTGCCCTGAGAGACTAATTGTCCAATCATGATTGAGGTCATAGTTTTTGCAACAGAATAAGATGGTAATTGTGTTTGTTGTGAGACGCCATCTTTATACCATTCAAATGTCATTACGCCATTTCGTAAGACTATAAAGGCATTTGTATCGGTTTGCTTTAAGAATTCATTAAAAGGAAGAGAAGTTCCCTTATACATTATTTCATCAGGCATCTTTTCAGCTGTTACCGGAATTGCTATTGGAGTTGATGCTGGATCAATAACATGCCATGGCATTAGTGTCGGTGTTTTAGATGCTGGTGCTAATCCAAGTTTTATAGCCGCTATCGGATCTGGATAATGAATTACGCGAGTGAAAATAAATAAGGCA
>CAIUBS010000016.1 GCA_903897475.1 uncultured Actinomycetes bacterium
AACTAATCTTTCTAGTATTTTTTGATCACTTAAAAGCAGGCTGGCGTGTGCAATCGATTTTGGAAAAGAGAGTGGGTCCTCAGCAATTATTGGCCAGTTCAGTTTTGCCGCAAAATCATTTATTTCAGTAACTGTATAGCCACCACGATCATGACCGATTACTAGAACACCTTCGCCAACCTCAACACTTCCGGCAACCGTATTTGAGTAGTTATTTGGCACTACCTTTAAACCAGATAGCCAATCTGATTTTTCTTGGCTGATTAGCGGTTCATCAAATTGCACGTTTAAATGAATTGGGCCAGATTTAAGCAAAGCCTTTAAATCGATTTCAGATGCAATGTCATGTGTTTTTATCCCTGGGAAAATATTTAATTGATTTGTTGTTTGATTGGCGCCAGTTTTTCTTAATTTGCTTGGCCTGTCTGCGGTAATTATTAGCAATTTATTATCGCTATGTAGTGCTTCCAGCGCGGCTGGGTGAAAGTTTGCCGCGGCAGTCCCACTTGTACAAATAACGGCCACATAATTATTGCTTGCCTTAGAAACTCCCAAAGCAAAGAAAGCGGCACCACGTTCATCAATTTTTACATGCAAATCAATAATTTGTTTACTTGCCGCTTCTCCTAAAGCAATTAGAAATGGGGCATTCCTTGAGCCAGGTGACACAACAAAATCACTAACGCCAACTTCGATTAATTGGCGAAGTAAGGAGTGGGCTAATTTAGTTGAATTACTCAAATCAGCCCCCTAGCCAATATTTCATTTACTCTATCCTGCCACCAAATTAGCCTTGCTGGATCAGCTTTAAATTGCTCAATCAAATCAGGAGTTATTTTCCTATGCTTGATAAATCCATCTTCAGCAATTAGCGGCTTACTTGTTATATCCCCTTCTAGCAATGAGACTGTGCCTAAACCACATGCACCATACAAATTGGGTACAACTGATGCCAAAGCAACTCCATGTGATATTCCTACACTGCTCTCCAAGGCACTTGAAATTACAACTGGTAATTTGATTTTTTCGATAATCTCAAGAGAGGCGCTAATCCCACCAGATGGCGCCCATTTAATGATTGCAATATCGGCAACCTCTCTAATTTTGGTTAGATCTGAACCCAAAAACTTTCTGATCGATTCATCTACCGCAATTTTTAGATTTACTTTTCCCCGCAAAGATTTTATATCCGTTAAATCAATACATGGTTGCTCTACATAATCAATTTGACCAGGGAACTCTTTATCGTAATTAGTCAGATTTGCAACAGCTTCCTCCAGTTGCCAACCTCCGTTTATATCTAATCTAAATTTAGCTTTTGGTATGACTCTCAATACTTCTTGCAAAATTAGGTGATCATTTAGAAAATCGTTGATTTTTATTTTGACACTTGTACAGCCTTGAAAGCCTTTAAGTATTGAAGCTACCTCGTCGGTCTTTACATTGGGTAAAGTCGCATTTACTTCTACTTGATCTCTATTTGGCTTTGGTGCTGGCTTGGTTGCTGCCTCAATCGCAGCTTTTAACCATACTGCTGATTCGTTAGGGCTGTATTCGAGAAATGGTGAAAATTCACTCCAGCCTTCAGGGCCTTGGAAAAGTGCAATCTCGCGATATTTAACCGCACGAAAATTATTTTTTACTGGAATTGAAACTACTTTAAGTTCAAACGGAAACATAAATTAAGGTCGTTTAGGAAATTTTTTAAAGTTTGGCTCTCGTTTTTCTTGGTAGGCGTTTCTACCTTCTTGACCTTCCTCTGTTAAATAAAACAACATAGTTGCATCCCCTGCTAGTTGCTGCACGCCAGCTAAGCCATCATCGGCGGCATTTAATCCAGCCTTAAGTAATCGAAGTGCTAATGGTGAATGACGCAGCATCTCTCTAGCCCAAGAAACAGTTTCAGCTTCTAGTTCTTTAATTGGCACAACCGCATTCACAAGGCCCATTTCTAATGCTTCTTGCGCATCGTATTGACGGCATAAAAACCAAATCTCACGTGCTTTCTTTTGTCCAACATGAGCTGCTAGTAAACCGGCACCATATCCGCCATCAAATGAACCAACCATCGGACCTGTTTGACCAAACTTTGCATTGTCAGCAGCAATTGTTAAATCACATACAACATGCAATACATGTCCACCGCCTATAGCCCAGCCGGCTACCATCGCAACAACAGGCTTAGGAGTTCGGCGAATCTGAACTTGTAAATCTAAAACATTTAGTCGACCAATTCCTTTTTTACTTAACTCATCATCACCAAGGTAACCATCATTACCTCTGACATTTATATCTCCGCCAGAACAAAAAGCTTCATCACCTTCACCGGTGAAAATAATTACCCCGACCTGATCGTTATCGCGAGCTAAATCAAAGGCTTTGGCTAATTCAAATAATGTTTGTGGCCGAAACGCGTTTCTTACCTCGGGACGATTAATTGTAATTTTCGCCATGCCTTCGCAAACTTGGTACTTAATATCTACAAAATTTTCTCCGCCAACGCCAGTTTGCCAATTAGGAATCGTGCGTTCGCCAGGTTGACGCTTAATCGGCTTACTCAAGTGCTGCTCCTAAGGTTTTATTCGGATTTAGATAAGAGATAGCCTACGGGGATTATGGGAGAAAAAGAACTGCGCGATTTAATCCCAATTCAGGCTGAGTGGTCAATCCCACAATTACAAGAAAATTTAGCGGTAGCACTAGAAGGTTCTGGTGCAGCCCTTTCAACCACTCAAACCCAAGCAAAACAGGTTGCAAATGAAGTAGCACTCGTTGTTAATACATCCGGATCAACAGGAAATTCAAAATCAGTCGTTCTCTCATCAGCAGCTCTTATCGCTTCTGCAAATGCAAGTCACAAATATTTAGGCGCAACTCCAGGAGATTCTTGGTCATTACTACTACCTACAACACACATTGCTGGATTAAATGTAATTATTAGAGCAACGGCTCTTGGTAGCCGAGTTATTGATAATCGGAACACAGAAGATTATGTTGATGCAGATTTTGTATCAATTGTTCCAACACAGTTGTATAAAGCTCTAACTTCAGATTCTAAGCTTCTTGAACACTTAACTGCAGCAGAAGCAGTGTTAGTTGGTGGCGCACCACTAAGTGATAAATTAAAAAAAGAGGCAGCAAATAAACATGTAAAAATTATTACAACCTACGGCATGACCGAAATGTCAGGAGGCTGTGTCTATAACCAAAAACCATTGGATGGTGTGGAGGTAAAAATCTCAACTGCTGGGCTAATTCAACTTAATGGTCCAATGATTGCATCAGGATATTTAAAAGCAAATGGGCAGTTGGCGAAACTCACAAGTTCAGGTTGGTTTGATACTTCCGATCTTGGCGAAATTAGAAATGGAATGTTAAAAATTTTGGGTCGAGTAGACGACGTAATAATTTCTGGTGGTGAAAAGGTTTCGCTTTCAGCAGTTGAAGAAAATATCAAGCAATTTCTTCCAAAAGCAGAAATTATTACTTTTGCTATGGCAGATGATTTATGGGGTGAAAAATTATGCCTAGCGAGCACTTCTAGTATTAATATTGAAGAGTTAAAAACTAGGCTTGATCCAATAATT
>CAIUBS010000017.1 GCA_903897475.1 uncultured Actinomycetes bacterium
AATCTTTATGTGCTTGCTCCATGATTAACATGTGATGAGTCATATTTGTGGCTGTTGACTTTTCATTTGCTAGAGAATGTGTAACTGGATTTCTAAGATACTTTTTAACTAAAGAATCTACATCCCTGTCTAAGGTCGCGCTAAAAAGCATTCGCTGGCCATCTGGTTTTGTTAAATCTAATATTCTTTTCACATCCGGTAAAAATCCCATATCTGCCATTTGATCTGCTTCATCTAGGACTGTTATTGAAATATCATCTAATTTGATGTGCTTCTTCTGAATCAAGTCGATTAATCTGCCAGGAGTTGCCACAACTATTGGAACGCCTCGTTTTAATGCTTGAATTTGTTTTGAATATGAAAGTCCACCAGCTACTACTTGAGAGTTTAAATTTACAGACCTAGATAGCGGAGCGATTACATCACTTATTTGCATAGCCAATTCGCGAGTTGGCGAAAGAATTAATGCTAATGGGCGCATCGGTGCTGCTGTTTTTCCAGCAAGCCTTGATATTAGCGCCAAACCAAAAGCTAAAGTTTTTCCAGAGCCTGTTTGACCTCGACCTAAAATATCTTTTCCAGCAATTGCATCTGGCAAAGTAGCTTTTTGTATTGCAAAGGGTTTTTCAATTCCAGCAGCATGCAGAGCTTTAATCAGTGCAGGATTAACACCTAAATCTTTAAATGACATATACAACCAATCAAGACATGATGCGTGCCTCGATAGTGATTAGAGATTAAGACTCGCAAGGTACTTACAAGTTGTAAGTACATGGGGAACTACAGAATTAAGTTTACCTTACTTTTTATTGCTCAATTACCAAAAAGATTAATCTAGCCTTATTTTATTTCCATTAACTGTGAGCTCAACAGCGACAATACCAGTTTGATCATTATTCTGCGCTGCATCAACCCAAGAAATCTCAGCATCAACTAGTGATTTTGAAATATCAGAATCAAGCCACTCTCTAATTTTTGACTCATCACCAGCAATTTCTATTTTGGAAATTTTTGCTGTTGCTTTACCGTCAGCTGATGGATGTTCCTTAGTTAGCCACTGAATAAAGAATGGTAATTGCGAGTCTTCAAGAGTTGCTAAAACTCCAATTTGTTTCCAGCCTAATTCACTTCCATCTGGTCTGCGACGATTACCATCTACCGAGGTTCTTCCTAATCTTGATTCGACTTTCTTAATATCCTCAGTTGCTAGTACCCATGTAAGCCAGCCGCCACCTTCTTCAGCTTTCTTCTTTACCGCTCTTCCAAATGGAGTCGAATCTGTTGCCGGGTGATCAAGAGGACAGACAACTTCAATATATTGATTATTCAATAACGGTGCAGTGAAATTTCTTGTACCAAATTTAGGGTGTATTCCACCATCGACAAAAGCTGTTCCAATTTGCGAACCGATTCGATTTACTACATCAGAGATCTGGTCATGAGATGCTACATAAGAGATGTGGTCTAAACGCATGGGAGTATTTTGCCTTACAAAACTAGGTGCTAATTACCACTTTTCTAACGTAATTCACACATCAATGCTTCAATAAGTAGCAATGGGGCTGCATTCTGTGCCAAATTTGTACGGGTTTTTAGGATTGCCTCTATTCTTTTAAGAGTCCTTTCTGGTCCAGCCGAAGCTGCCATTTTGTTTATCTGATCTCTTAGGTCTTGATTTATCAAGGAATCTGATGACCCAGATTGAACTAATAAAACATCACGATATAAAGTTGAAAGATCTAATAATGCCCGATCGAGATAATCTCTGATCATTCTTGTACTTCTTGATTTTTGTTCCTTCTCTAACTCTTTTATCGCTTTAGAACCCCCAGCTGCTAATTTAGATCCAGTTGTTCCCCAAGCTTCTTTCAACTTGGAAATTTCAAGCTCATCTTTTTTTTCAGAGTCAACTAATGCTTCGTTTTTTGCAGCATCGACTAAAATCTGCGCTGCCTTAAATGCTGAAGCAATATCTTTTAACATAAATGGTAACTTCAAAATATTTTCTCTATTTTGTTTTGCATTGATATCAGTAGCAAGGTATCTAGCTCTACCAATATGTCCGCCAGATGCTCTGGCTACAAAATCAGCGACTTTAGGGTCAATTGCATCACGATCTATCAATAAGTTTGTTATAGCCTTTGTTGAAGGAGTTCGCAGGGATAGATGCCTGCAGCGTGATCGAATTGTTGGAAGTACGTCAGTTAAAGTTGGTGCACATAACAACCAGACGGTCCTAAGTCCAGGCTCTTCAATAACTTTTAATAACGCATTGGCAGCTGAATCTGTAAGTCGATCCGCATCCTCAATTACAACCACGCGCCAATTTGCAACAGATGGTGCCCATGATGCTCTGCTAATTAATTCTCTAACTTCATCGATTTTAATTGATAAGCCTTGAGTTTTAATTAACTCAACATCTGAATGTGAGCCAGTAATGGTCGACATGCAATCTTTACATTTACTACAACCACCTTCTTTACAGACTAGAGCAGCAGCAAATGCAATTGCAGCGTTAGATCGGCCAGAACCTGGGGGGCCGGTAAACAACCAAGCATGCGTCATTCCTTGAGTTTTATCAGTATTATTTCTAGATGCTAAAACGGCATCTTGTAATGCCTTAATCACCTCAGCTTGATCAATTAATGAATTAAATACGCTCATACTGACTTTTGATTTTTCTTTAAACCTTTTATTGCGCCTACTCTTTCAACAATTAATTCATGTATTTGCTCAATAGAAAGCGAAGCATCGATTATGGCAAATCTTTCTGGATCAGTGTTTGCCAAACTTAAATACTCTTGTCGTACGCGTTCATGAAAAGCTAGCGGTTCACTTTCTAGTCGATCATTTGATTGCAATCTGGCTAGTCCAATCTCTGCG
>CAIUBS010000018.1 GCA_903897475.1 uncultured Actinomycetes bacterium
ATGCGAAGCCGCGTTGAATCTATTTTAAGAGATCTAGGAGATGAAGATGCTCCAGCACTTCTGGTCACTCATGGAGACATTATAAAGATGTTTCTTGCAGTGGCAGTTGGGCTAAAGACTGATGATTTTCAGCGATTTATTGTGGAGCCTGGATCTATTTCGACAATAGGCATAAATAATCATCAGATTTCCCTTGTTAATAGCAATACACTTGCGAGCACTAGAGTAGATAAGAAAGTTTCAAATACACTCGGTGGCGGTGACATTATTTCAAATCGACTAAATTTTTGGTGGCGTTAGTGCCAAGGATAATTTATCGACACGAGCCAACAACTAGATTTATTGTTAGTGCAATAGGGCAGCCCGGAGAACGAGAGTTCTTTATACAAGTAAAATCAACTAGTGGAATAAATACTTTGGCGATTGACAAGAACCAAGTTATTGCTCTAACACAGAGACTTGAAGAATTGGTAAGAGAGTTAAGAAGAGCCAAAATGGCCTCAAGTGACGAGTTATCTGCGAAACCAGTACTTGATGATCAGCCGCTTGAACTTCCAATTGAGCAAGATTTTCAAATAGGAGTAATCAGTATTACTTGGGAAACAAATCGCGTTATTGTAAATATTCAAGCCGCATCGCAAGATGATGAATTGATACTAGATGATTTAGAAAGCGGCCCTGATTTAGTTGTTGCTTCTTTAAATATTGCGCAGGTAAAAGGTTTTTGCGAGCGAGCTAAAGTGGTTGTTAATGCCGGAAGACCTGCATGTCCTTTTTGCGCTCTACCGGTGGATCCAAATGGTCACCTTTGTCCAAGAGCAAATGGTTATCGGCGATGAAGCAAAGCCAAGAAAGTTCGCTGAGTGGTGCAATGAGAGTTGTCGGAAGGCTTGTTGATGCTTCCAATGCAACATTGTTAGCCGAAATTGAATCGGAAAAAAAGAGTCAAAAGGTTATTTATAAGCCTGTCGCGGGTGAAAAACCATTATGGGATTTTCAGGATGGAAATCTAGCTCATCGAGAGTACTGCGCGTTCGTTTTAAGTGATCAAAGTGGTTTTAATCTAGTTCCCAATACAGTCTTAAGAGATGGCCCGTTTGGTTTTGGGATGGTGCAGGAGTGGATTGAAACTGATGAAGATTTTGATATTGTAAGTTTTGGTCAAAGTTTTGACCCACAGCTTAAAAAAATGGCAATTTTTGATGCTGTCATAAATAATACTGACCGAAAATTCGGACATCTGCTGTATAGAAAGAATAGGTTGTTTGGTTGCGATCACGGTGTGACTTTTCATAGTCAAGACAAATTGCGAACGGTGATTTGGCAGTTTGCTGGTGATCCGATTGATCCAGAAAATATGCAACTTCTAAACCAGGCATTTGCTCTGGATTTTCATTCATTGTTCCAGGGTCTTCTAACCCCAGTTGAGATCAATGCAATCTATGCAAGAATTGAGTTGTTACTTGCTAACCAAAGATTTCCACTACCTAGTGAGTCTTGGCCAGCAATACCATGGCCGCCAGTTTGAAAGGAGTGAGTTTGAAAAGTTGGCCAGATATCTATTTACCTCCCATAGGTGAAGTTAATTTTCCTGTGCTGAAGTTGAACGATTCAAATAGGGGGTTAGTGGAAGTTGCGACTGGGAAAGAGTTTCGCTTGTATGTCTGTGGGATAACTCCTTACGACTCAACTCATTTAGGCCATGCTGCCACCTATTTAGCTTTTGACCTAGTAAATCGATACCAAAGGTTGTCAAATCGGAAAGTAACTTTTGTTGAAAATGTCACTGACATTGATGATCCTTTATTGGAACGAGCCAAAAGAGATAATCAAGAATGGAGTGTGCTTGCAAACTCTCAGATTGAGCTTTTCCAATCAGATATGTCTGCTTTGCGAATAATTCCGCCAGAGAAATTTGTGAAGGTAACTGATTCCATGGAATTGATCGAATCTTTTATAGGAAAGCTAGAGAAGAATGGATATTTGTACCAGGTAGATGGAGATTTCTATTTTAGTTGTGCTGATTTTTTAAGTTCACTGCCGCAATCTCTGAACGATTCAATCAGAATCTTTGCCGAACGTGGGGGAGACCCAACCAGAGAAGGTAAGAAGCATCCTCTGGATCCATTGGTGTGGAGTGCGAATGTAATTGGTGAGCCTGGTTGGCAAAGCAAATATGGATACGGGCGCCCCGGTTGGCATGTTGAATGCACTGCAATAGCTTGCGAGTATCTTGACAATGAGGGAACTAATCCTGTTATTGATATACAAGGTGGAGGATCAGATTTAATTTTCCCGCACCATTTCATGAGTGCTCAAATCGTCAAAGCAGCTCTTGGGAGAGACTTTTCTGACAACTATATACACGCTGCAATGATTGCTTTTGATGGCGAAAAAATGAGTAAATCGAAGGGCAATTTAGTATTTGTATCCAGTTTGATTAAACAAGGTATAGATCCAATGGTGATTAGATGGGCATTACTGAGTGGACACTTTCAACAAGATAGAGAGTGGAACAGTAAATTGCTAGAGACGGCCCAATCTGAGGTTAGTTTGGTCCGGTCAAGTTTAGCTAGAAGTGAGGTTTTCCACGCACAATCTTTAGTTAACGATTTGATTACTGCTATCTCCAATAATTTGGACACACCTTCTGCGCTAAAATTGCTTGTTGAGTGGGCAAAAGCAAGTCACGTAAATCCTTCAAGTAATGATGCTGGATTAGTGTCAAGAGCGATCGATTCTTTGCTTGGTCTAGCTCTTTAACAGCTTCTAAGTATTTGCGCTAAACTTAACAACTTCTTATATCGTTAAAACAATATTTTCTTGGAGAGAGTTGACAATGAGTGCATTGCTGTTTGATATGGATGGAACAGTAATCGATTCAGAGCCGTTGTGGTTAGAGGCTGAGATTGAGGTCATGGCAGAACTTGGTTTTCACTGGGATGCTCAAGACCAACAAAATTGTCTGGGAGGCCCTATGGACCGAACAGAAAAATACATGCAGGAGCGAAGCGGAAATATTAAGCCGTATGGATACTTTAGAGACAATTTGAATCGAGTTATGCAAAAAAAGTTACTTCATGATCTTAAACTAGTCCCAAACGCTCTGGAGTTGATTTCATCAGCAAAGAAGATCGGCATTAAGACCGCCTTAGTAACGGCAAGTGGAAGTGTGCTCATGAATATCGCATTAAAGAAATTCCCGGATGGCATTTTTGATGCCACAGTCTCAAGAGATGATGTGATCAATTCAAAGCCAAACCCGGAACCGTATCTACGAGCTGCCGACTTACTTGAGGTAAATATTTCCAATTGTGTAGTTTTTGAAGATTCAGAAACAGGAGTAATTTCTGGATTGGCATCTGGTGCTCAAGTTATTGGCATTCCGCATTTAATCAATCTTGCTCCGCATGAGAATCTTAGAATTGTGGATTCACTTTCAGATGTTTCAATTGATAAGTTACGCAATTGGTATCCAACTTTATTTGTAGGGGCAAGAAGATGATTGATCGAAATTTCCGCTACGGGGATCGAGTACAGCTAACAGATGCAAAGGGTAAGTTGTATTCAATAACACTTACTGCCGGCGGTGAATGGCACACGCACAAAGGGATGTTAAAGCATGACGAACTGGTCGGTTTGCCCGAAGGTTCAATCGTGAAAACGAATCAGGATCTAAAATTCCAAGCCTTTCGTCCATTGTTGTCTGATTTCGTACTATCAATGCCGCGCGGGGCCACCATTGTTTACCCTAAGGATGCTGCCATGATTCTTGGCGTTGCGGATATAAAGCCAGGAATTCGTGTACTCGAGGCAGGGGTTGGGTCAGGAGCATTATCGATTTCAATTTTGCGCGCTATTGCCGATACAGGTTATTTGCACTCTGTTGAAGTCAGGGAAGATTTTGCTGAGATTTCGCGTGCAAACATTGAAAGATATTTCGGAAAAGTGCCGAAAAATTGGCAATTGACAATTGGCGCACTCCAAGATCAAGTTCTGGATGCTGATTTTGATCGCGTTCTACTGGATATGTTGGCTCCATGGGAGTGTGTAGAAATTGCTTCCAAGGCGCTTGTTCCTGGCGGAGTTTTACTTGCTTATGTGGCAACTACAACTCAGTTGTCTAAATTAGCTGAGGCAATCAAAGAGTGTGGAAACTTCACAGAACCAGAGTCATCCGAAACAATAGTCAGAGGATGGCACCACGAAGGTCTGGCCGTAAGGCCGCAACACAGAATGATTGCCCATACTGGATTTCTAATCTTCGCACGCAGAATGGCTCCAGGAGTGGCAGTATTGCAGCGCCGGAGAAGACCTTCAAAAGGATCTTACGATTTAGCTGATTAGCTGACCTTTATCAAATCTACAACGAAAATTAATGTTTCATTTGGACCAATAGCACCACCGGCACCTTGAGCTCCGTAACCAAGATCAGGTGGAATTACAAGTAAGCGTCTGCCGCCTTCTTTCATGCCTGGAATCCCTTGTTGCCATCCAAGAATTACTCCACTAAGTGGAAACGTTGCGCTCTGCCCAGAGTCCCAAGAGGATTCGACTAACTTGCCTGAACTCCATGCCATCAAAGTGTAATGAACTTCAAGCACAGAAGAAGAAATTGCTTCTTTGCCAGTACCAGTAAAAATATCCTTTTTTTCTAATGTGGAAGGTGGTTGTCCAGTTGGTGCTGAAATGTTTGGTTTTACACCCTGAGCACCTGAAATTTGGGGTAAATTAAAATCCGTCTGACTTTGTTCAACCATTGGATCCATGCCTCCATCCGTTGTACAAGAAGTAAGAAGTAGTAGAGATAATGCTGGGACTGCAAATTTAGTGTTGATTTTCATACTTAATCTTATCAAAGATTGTCCTTATCGATAGCCTATGCAAGTGAGTTCACAAAAGACAGAGCGATTGATTAATCTCACTCTTGCATTACTGGCAACCAAGAGACATTTAAGTAAGTCTGAAATATTCGAGAAGATTCCGGGTTATGAAGGAAGTCCTGAGACCAAAGAGCGCATGTTCGAGCGCGATAAAGAGGAGCTTCGAGGGCTTGGAATCCAGATTGAGGTTAGTAATTCTGATCCTCTTTTTGAAGATGAATTGGGTTATTTAATTGACAGTGAATCTTTGCAGTTTCGAGGTGATGAATTTAGCAAGGAGGAACTGCTATTGCTCACCATGGCAGCAAATTTGTGGCACGAATCAGCTTTGCAACTTGACTCAAAGTCAGCGTTACTGAAGATTCAATCACTTAGCGGGCCTGTGGAAAATGATGCAATTATCACTCCAAGAGTAAAACTTAACGAGGATATACGTTTATTAATGACTGCTTTTACAGCGATTGAAAATGGGCAGACGCTAAGTTTTAGTTACTCCGGAAAGCCAAGAATAGTAAATCCTTATGGATTAGTCACAAACAATGGTTTTTGGTACCTAATTGCTGGAGAGTCTGGAGTCACCAAGTCCTTCAAAATCGTTCGAGTAGAGGGGGCATTTGTTCCTGGAAAGCAATTACAAGCTTTCACCAAACCACAGACTTTAAATGTTCCTGGATACTTTGATGATGATTCTAATTCAAAGTATCAAAGCGCTCTAGTTCGATTGAGAAAAGGCAGCGCCCTGGCATTAAGAGCAAAGCATGAGACAAAAGATTTCAATGAGGACTGGGATGAGATTTTAATTTCCTATACATATGATCAAGAGATCATAGAAACCCTTCTTTGGTACGGCACGGATGTCTTCTTGGTTAGCCCAATTGAACTTAGACAAAAACTGATTAACAATCTTAAGGAATTGGTCAATGGTTGAGACTGCCGGCAAGAGAGCGCTGAGAACTATGGATCTGATTCCCTTTATTGTAGAGAATCCAGCTTGTTCAATCAGGAGTCTGGCTGAGAAATTTTCAGTATCTGAGGATCAGATAGAAAAGGATTTACAGCTTATCTTCTTATGTGGTCTACCAGGTTATACGCCTTATGAATTAATAGACATAGTTTTGGATAATGGAATTGTGACAGTAATTGAACCCCAGGTTCTTGATAAACCCAGAAAGTTTTCAAAGAGTGAGATGGTGGTAATAGTTTTAGGATTGCGGATATTGAGTGAATTGTATCCCGCAGACTCTATACAGATGCTGAAACTTGAAAAATTGATTGCTAAAATTTCTGCTCTCGTACCAATATATGTCTCAAAACAAACTGGCAAGAGTGTAAATTCTAGTTTACTTAAGGATATAGATCGCGCAATCAATCAAAGTTTAAGCCTAGATATTGAGTATTCCTCTGTTTCTAAGGACGAAATCACAAAACGAAATATTTTGCCACTAGAACTTTATCTTTTGAATGGATCCATGTATCTAAGAGCAGTGGATATTGCGCAATCAGCTGAGAGAGTGTTTCGTACTGATTCGATCAGAATTATTAGTATTGGTTCAGTTGTAAGTGTTCAGAATGATTCAAATGAAGAAAAGATTTCTGAGGTATCGCTGATAGTGGATGGAAGTAAAAAATTATTCATGGAACGCAACTCTTCAATAATCAAATCAATAGAAGTTTCAAAAAAGGGCTTTATAGTAAATGTTATGATTTCAAATGTAGAATGGTTGAAACGGTGCATTCTAAGCAATAGTCCAGGAATAAAGGTCGCTGCACCGTCAGATTTAGCTACTCAGATAAAAAAGGAAGCCAGAGCAATCTTGGCTATGTACAGTTCCCAAGCCAATTAGGGTAGTATCCGATTATGAATTCACTCAGACCCTGGCATCTACTTGTCCTAGCTATAGTTTTTCTAGTGTTATTTGGCTCAAAGCGTTTGCCTGACTCTGCTCGTTCACTTGGCCGTTCTTTGAGAATATTTAAGAGTGAAATTCAAGAGCTAAACAAGGATGAAAATCCAGAAAACAAAAAATCAGATCCAAAATCTGAAAAGTAACTTTGATGAGTAAGCGCCGTGGCGAGAAAATGCCACTGCTGGACCATATTCGTGAGTTTCGTAATAGGCTAATTAAGTCGGTCGCTGCAATTATTATTGCGGCTGCAGTTGGCTGGTTCTTCTATCAACAAATTGTGCGATTGCTGACCTTGCCATTTTGTGACCTTGGAAATTCTTCGACTCCAACTAACAATGAGTGCGGAGATCTATATGTAAATGGAATTTTAGGACCTTTTAATCTACAGGTAAAAATTTCCTTATTAACCGGAGTAATTCTTTCTGCGCCTATCTGGATCTACCAATTATGGGCATTTATCACACCTGCGCTACATAGAAAAGAAAAACGAACTGCAATAGCTTTTGCAGTGATAGCTACTCCGCTCTTTCTTACAGGATCCTTACTAGCTTATTTAATCTTGCCACACGCTGTGGAAATATTGTTGGGCTTTACCCCAGATAATCTCGACAATTTAGTGAGGTTTGATGAATATCTTGACTTCGTTCTCAGATTAATACTGATCTTTGGATTTGCGTTTATTTTGCCCCTTTTCTTAGTTGCCTTGAATTTACTTGGAATACTTTCAGGTAAATCTATTCTCCGTCCCTGGCGCATCGCCGTGTTTTCTTGCTTTTTATTCACAGCAGCCTTCACTCCAACTCCAGATCCAATAACTATGATCATTTTGGCAATTCCTTTGTGTCTAATTTATTTCTCTGCTGGGCTGTTTGCTCTTTTAGTGGATAAGAGACGAAAGAAAAGTTCCGATAGTGATGCCGGAGTTACACCAATTGCTAAGCCAGAAGAAATCTAATGTGGCTGTTGGTTGTTAATCAGAGAGCTGGAAAGAAAAAGGGCTTAACCTTAGCGAATGAATTCTCAAAATTGATAGAACAGAATAATCATAAATATCATTTGATCAACGAAAATAGTGTCGAGAGAACTAATCAGGCTTTAAAATCGTTACTAGGAACTGGAGAGTATTCCAAAGTAATTGCTTTTGGTGGAGATGGATTGGTTAATCTATGCATCCAGCACATTGTTTCCACAGATTTTTCCTTTGGTGTTGTTGCTGCGGGAAGCGGCAATGATTTTTCTAGAACCGTCGGCACGCATAAAAAAAGCATCACGCAACTTTTTGAACTGTATTCAAAAGACTCCGCAAGCAGAGTTGATGTAGGGCGAATTTCGTGTGGCAATCTAGATACTTACTATGTTCAGGTTCTAAGTACAGGATTCGATTCCATGGTAAATTCATATGCTAATGGTTTAAAGTTTTTAAGAGGAAAATTAAAATACACAGTCGCAATGCTATTTTCTTTAAAGAAATTTCAACCAATAGATTACCAATTTAATGTTGATGGGCGAAGTTACTCAAAGAATGCAATGCTCTTGTCAGTTGCTAATGGTTACTGCTATGGCGGAGGCATGAAAATAAATCCATTTGCTAAAAATAATGATGGATTCTTAAATGTCTTAATTGTGGAACCGGTATCAAGGATGAAACTGCTTGCGTTGTTCCCGAAAATCTTTACTGGCTCCCATGTAAAGCACCCCAAGGTAAGTACCATGTCTGGGAAGGTGATATCTGTTGAGGCACGAACCGATTCCTATGCAGACGGAGAGTTCATATCTGCCTTACCTATTCAGGTGAGCGTTGTACCTGGTGCACTTCGTGCTTGGGTCTTGTAATGACACTTTCACCCTCGGAAAATTACGCTAGAACGAAGCTGGTAAATAAGTATCCAAAAACTAAGAAATTTGCGGAAGGTTTCCCATTTGAACTAGACCCTTTTCAGATTGAAGCCTGTAATGCTTTGGAGAACGGTAAAGGTGTTTTGGTAGCTGCCCCTACTGGCGCGGGGAAAACAATTGTTGGAGAGTTTGCGGTGTATTTGGTTATTAATTCTGGCGGAAAATGTTTTTATACAACACCTATCAAAGCTTTATCAAATCAGAAGTTTTCAGAATTGAGCCAGAAGTATGGTGAATCTAAAGTTGGTCTACTTACGGGCGACACCTCTATAAATTCTGAGGCCCAGATAGTAGTAATGACAACTGAGGTTCTCAGAAACATGATCTATTCGAATTCGAAAACAATAAATGATCTCAAATACGTAGTGATGGATGAGGTGCACTACCTAGCAGATAAATTTAGGGGAGCAGTTTGGGAGGAGATTTTGATCCATTTATCCGATGCTGTTCAAGTAATCTCCCTTTCGGCAACTGTATCCAATGCGGAAGAATTTGGTGAATGGCTTCAAACCGTACGTGGTGAAACCGAGGTAATTGTGTCAGAGGTGCGTCCGGTGCCACTTTACCAGCATGTTCTATTCGGTAATCGATTGCTCGACTTATTTGGAGAAAATCACAAACTAAATCCTGAGTTAACAAGGTTGGAGAGGGACTCATATAAGCAAGTTCGAGGTACATGGCGAGAGCGGCCAAAAGGACCCAGATCATTAAGTAGGCCAGAGGTTATTGAAAAACTTGAAAGGGAAAATCTTTTACCAGCAATAACTTTTATTTTCTCTCGCAATAATTGTGATGCTGCGGTGAGGCAATGTTTAGCGGCAGGGATTAGATTGACAAATAAAGATGAGCGATCAGAGATAAGACAAGTGATTGCCAAAAACATTAAGAGCCTTGCCGAAGAGGATCTTGTGGTCTTGGGATATTACGAGTGGGCAGATGCGTTAGAACGAGGCATTGCAGCTCATCACGCAGGGTTGTTACCAGCTTTTAAAGTTACGGTTGAGGAATTGTTTCAGAGAGGTTTAGTAAAGGCAGTGTTTGCAACTGAAACATTAGCTTTGGGTATAAATATGCCGGCTAGAACTGTTGTATTGGAAAAATTGAGTAAATGGAATGGTGAAGGACATGTTGCAATCTCACCTGGTGAATACACCCAACTAACTGGTCGAGCTGGTCGAAGAGGTATTGATATTGAAGGCAATGCAGTCATCTTGTGGGGAAATGAATTAGATTCAACCTCTGTTGGCGGTTTAGCCTCTACTCGCACTTATCCGCTTAAGAGTTCGTTCAAACCAACTTATAACATGAGTATAAATCTCATTTCGCAATTCGGTTCGGATAAGGCTAGAACCTCTCTTGAATCCTCTCTGGCACAATTTCAAGCCGATAAAGCTGTTGTTGGGCTAGCAAAGCAAATTAGAAAAAATGAATTAGCAAAGGATTCATTGTTTCTTGAAGCAAAGTGTGACAAAGGAGACTTTGTTGAATACTCCCATCTAAGAGGTGCTATTAAGAAATTGGAAAGTGACAGCAAGCGTAGTAAACGCAAACGTGCTGAGATCGATGAGGAGATTGCCAACACTCGGCGAAATATGAAAAACCATCCGTGCCACTCTTGTCCTGACAGAGAAAATCACTCTCGTTTTGCAGAGAGAGCTCTTAGGCTGCAAAGAGAAATTAATGGTCTGACTGAAAGAATTGATAGCAGAACTAACGTGATTGCGAAACGTTTTGATCGTATCAAAATAATTCTTGATAGGTTTGGCTACATTGATAACGATCAGATTTCTAAACCTGGAAAAATGCTCGCAAAGATATATGGTGAAACTGATCTATTGATTGCAGAATCAATACGGGCCGAAATTTTTTCCGAACTATCACCTGCGGACTTGGTTGCCGTGATTTCCTCATGTGTATATGAATCTCGAAATGATGAAGCAGCAAAAATCCCAAGAGGAGATATACAAACAGCCTTATCTGGCATCTCAAAAATCTATGGAAAGATTCATGCAGCTGAGACAGACCTAAACCTTGAAACTATGCGAGCTCCTGATTTTGGTTTTTGTTGGGCTGCACATAAATGGGCAAGCGGTAATTCATTGACTAATGTTCTTAAAGGAAATGAGTTAACAGTTGGTGATTTCGTCCGGTCGATGAAACAAATAATTGATTTACTTCGCCAACTAAGAGTAGCTGCACCTCATCTTCAAGCAGTAATTGATCAAGCGCTTGCAAAAATTGATAGAGGCGTAATTACCTACGCAGGTGCTGGCTTATGACTTTAATGCTCTTAGATAGTGCTTCATTATGGTATCGAGCATATTTTGGGATGCCAGATACTTTAGTTTCTCCTTCAGGTCAACCAGTCAATGCTATCCGTGGTTACTTAGATATGACTTCAAGATTGATTACAAAGTATCAACCAGATCGGCTAGTTGCCTGCTTGGAAGGAGATTGGCGACCTAGTTGGCGCATAGAACTATTTCCTGATTATAAACTTAATCGAGTTGACGAAGCTGGTGAAGAAGATGAGCCAGATACTTTATCTCCTCAGATCCCAATTCTTTTAGATGTTTTAGATGCGTTAGGACTACCACTTTTGGGAGTAGATGATTATGAAGCCGATGATTTAATTGCAACTTTTAGTGTAAAACAAAGTGGACCAACAAGAATTGTTACTGGAGATCGAGACCTTTTTCAGTTGGTAGATGACAAGCGTGATGTGAAAGTGGTTTATCTTGCTAAGGGTATTTCAAATCACGATTTAGTTGATTTAGATTGGATACAGAAAAAGTATCAAATTCCTGGTAACAGATATGCACTCTTTGCGATGATTAGAGGAGATTCATCTGATGGTCTTCCAGGAATAAAAGGAATAGGTGAAAAAGGTGCCGCCAATATTGCCAATCTCTTTTCAAATTTGCCAGAGGTAGTAAATGCAGCAAAAAACGACGATGAACGTCTGAGCGCCAATATTAAGAAGAAAATTCTAGAGGCATTAGATTATGCAAGGATCGCACCAAAACTTGTTGGATGTGCTTTAGATGTTCCGATACCACAAATGAACATCTCGTTGCCCTCAAAACCGCAATCAATGAAAAAGATAAGAGATCTACAGCAGGAGTTTGGTTTGGGAGCCAGCATCGATCGAATAATCAGCGCTCTAGGTTGGCAGCAATGAAATTACTTGTCTATGTAGTAGCTGGTTTAATTTCTTCCACTGCATTTTCACCCTTTGAATTTTGGTTTTCTGCTTTTATTGGTCTGTTTCTATGGTTTTTTATTCTAGATAAATCCACTAGACGAGTTCGGTTGGTAGGTTCATACCTGTTTGGACTTGCTCTTTTACTTCCAACGCAGAGTTGGACCGGCATATATGTGGGTAATGTTCCTTGGTTAGCTCTTTGTTTTATGCAAGCCTTTTTCTTTCTGATTCCAGGAATTTTTTTCCCAATCAAAAATCGCTATCGTTCATTTATTTTTGCGGGTAGTTATGTACTAGTTGAGTTACTCATGAGAACCATTCCTTTCACAGGTTTTGGCTGGTCAAGATTGAGTTATACGCAAACTGAAGCTCCAATTTCCTCACTATATTCTTTGGGGGGAGTAGTCCTAGTAGCTTGGACTATAGCTTTCTTTGTTGCTTTAAGAAGCTTACCGTTAGCAGTCGTTACATTTTCACTAGTTTTTTTGTCTACTTTCGCTCCGGAGAGTATACGAAGCAATGGCGAAATTAAACTAGCTCTCGTTCAAGGTGGTGTGACCGAGTTGGGATTAGAGTTTAATTCAAAGCCTCGAGAAGTTTTTTTCCGGCATTTAGATCAAACACAAAAACTTAGTGATAAAGTGGATTTGATCATATGGCCTGAAAATTCCGTAGATATTGATATAAATACAAATCCTGATGTCTATCAACAGATAGTTGAGCAATCAAAAGCTAAAAACACTCCAATTTTGGTTGGGGGAGTCACTAAAGCCGATATCGGATTAAGAAATCAATCTATGCTTTTCTCGCCAGAGCTGTCACAAATTTATACAAAGAGATATTTGACCCCTTTCGGCGAGTATCTTCCAATACGAAGTGTCGCGACAAAATTCTCACCGTACGCAGATGACATTACTGATTTTGTTGCTGGCAATGAGGATAAAGTATTTAGATTAGGTTCAAAGAGTTTTCAAGTCTTAATTTGCTATGAGGTAATAAATGATTTTTTCCGAGACCAAATTGAGTCAGATTTTATTGTAGTACAAACAAATAATGCTACTTTTGGCGATACTCCACAACTTGATCAAGAGCTTGTAATTGCTAAGGTTCGGGCCATGGAAACTGGGCGTAGTATCGCGTATGTTTCCACCACTGGCGTTACATCCTTCATCTCAAGTAATGGAGATATTATCAGCGAGCTAAATAAGTTTGATAAAGCTACACTAATTGGACAGATTGAATTGGTGACTGGTTCTACAATCACTCAAAGAATTGGGTTTGTTATGGAACCAATTATTGTGTTCAGTCTGATTTTTTTATCTCTGCGTCGATTCTACAAGATATGATGAAGGTACTTATACTGATTCCTACTTATAATGAGTCAGAATCAATCAAGGAATTACTAAATAGAATTTATGCAATAAAGAGTTTTTTAGATCCAAAGTACGCTATTGATATCTTGTTAATTGATGATAACTCTCCAGATAAAACTGCACAGATAGCTCTAAATACCTTCAAAACAGATTTTGAAGTTCTGCTTCAAGAGGATAAAAATGGAATTGGACCTGCGTATAAGGCTGGATTTGAGCAGGGATTACAGGGTGATTACTCATTTTTTGTTCAAATGGATGCTGATTTAAGTCATCAGCCTGAAGAATTGCCACGGCTGCTAGGTGCTGCAAATACCCATACGTTGGTGATTGGAACAAGATGGATAAAGGACGGGGCAGTAGTAAATTGGCCAAAACGAAGACGAATTATCTCTCGATTCGGAACCGCTTACGCATCAAAGATGTTGGGGCTTAAACATAGGGATTTAACCTCAGGCTACCGAGTTTTACCTAGAAAGCTGTTAGAGGCAATTGATCTAACGAAAATTAAAAGTAGTGGCTATGGATTTCAAATTGAAGTTGCTCTTCGAGCCGCACGGGCTGGGTTTAATCTCGCTGAAGTTCCGATTACATTCATTGAACGAAGAAGTGGCAGGTCGAAGATGAGTAACGGGATTGTTTTTGAGGCCTGGAAAATGGTCACCTTTGAGGGCTTAAGGCGTTTGGTAATACGCCGATAATCTACATTATGTAAAGTAAAACTAGTTCGAGGCGAGCTCCTCTATCGGCAAGCAACTGCAAACCAAATTCCGATCGCCATAAACACCATCAATCCGACCTACTGTTGGCAAATACTTACCTGATCTGCCTATTCCATACTCTTCGCCCGTTGGAAAAGCTCCGATATCTCTAGGGTACTTGCGATCCCAATCATTACTGACTAAATCTCCAATGGTGTGTGGAGCAAATCGCAAAGGTGATTGCTCATCTTTATCAATCCGCTTGCATGCCGCTTTGGTTCGTGCCGGTTTGCACCGAGCTAAGTAATTTATATAATCTTGTAAATGAGTAAGTATCATCCAGTTGAAGTTATGGGCGTTCGAGTTGAGATGCCATCTAATCAACCAAT
>CAIUBS010000019.1 GCA_903897475.1 uncultured Actinomycetes bacterium
ACATTGTGGTCTTCCATCAGTTGACTGAAAACGAGATTGTTAAAATTGTTGACTTAATGGTTGCACAACTAGATGAGCGCTTACGCAGTAAAGACATGGGTATTGAGTTAACGCCTGCGGCAAAAGCATTAATGGCTAAGAAAGGCTATGACCCAGTGCTTGGTGCTCGCCCACTTCGTCGAGCAATCCAACGTGAATTAGAGGATGTTTTATCTGAGAAGATGCTTTTTGGTGACCTAAAGGCTGGAGAAATTATTCTTGTAGATGTTTCAGATGATACTGATAATGCAACATTTACTTTCAAGGGAACTGCAAAGAGTGCTATGCCAGATACTCCTGGAGATTTAGCAGAAGCAACTAATTAATTTTTACCTTGCTTATTGCTTGTTCTACTCTAGCTGCCTCTAAAATTTCAATTCCGGCGATTTTTAAATCACTTCCTACTGGCACAATTGCTCTCTTAAATCCAAGCCGAGCTGCTTCTTGTACTCTTTGAGTAATTCCAGTTACTTTTCTAATCTCTCCTGCCAGTCCAACTTCGCCAATTGCCACTAAATCTGCTGGCAAAGCTAAACCTTTAGCAGCAGAAGCAACTGAAAGTGCTACCGCAAGGTCGGCTGAAGGTTCATTAATTCTCATTCCGCCAACAGTTGCAACATAAACATCTCGTCCAGAAATCTTTATTCCAGCCCTTAATTCTAAAACTGCAAGTGTCATTGCAGTCCTTGAATTATCAAGCCCACTTGTAACCCGTCTTGCATTTCCCCAATCTCGTCCATCAGGATTTGCAACACTTACTAAAGATTGAATCTCAGCAAGTAATGCTCGCCTTCCTTCCAGCGTCACAGTGACACAGGTTCCAGGTACAGGATCAGAATGACGTGAGGTAAACAATCCAGTTGGATCTGCAAGTCCAACAATTCCTGAATCATTTAAATCAAAACAGCCAACTTCATCTGATGCACCAAATCTATTTTTAATTGCCCGAATTAATCTGAGTCTGGAGTGTCTTTCACCTTCAAAGTTAAGTACTACATCTACTAAATGTTCTAATAGGCGGGGCCCAGCAATAGATCCATCTTTTGTGACATGTCCAACCAAAACTAAAGTAATTGATCTTTCTTTTGCAATCCTAATTAAAGCAGCCGCAATTTCTCTAACCTGAGTAACACCACCTGGAGCACCATCAACGGTTGAGCTTGAGATAGTTTGAATAGAATCAATTACAAGCAATTCAGGTTTTACTGAATCAATGTGGGCTATTACTGCCCCTAAATCAGATTCAGCTGCCAACCACAGATTCTTATCAATTGCATTAAGCCGTTCAGCGCGAAGGCGCACCTGTGATGCTGACTCCTCTCCACTTATATAAAGTGAAAGGATGCCTTGTTTAGCAGTCTCAGCAGCGACTGTTAAGAGCAATGTTGACTTACCAACACCAGGCTCGCCAGCTAACAAAATTGCAGCACCTGGAACTAAACCGCCACCTAAAACTCTATCCAACTCACTTACACCACTAGATCTTGCTTTCGCACTTGCAAGATCAACATCACCAATTGGTCTAGCAGCTGTGGTTACATTACCTGCAACTAAGGAAAGTTTTTTTGGTGCTGAAATTTCTTCAACAGTTCCCCAAGCTTGGCATTCACCGCATCTACCCACCCACTTTGTTGCACTCCAACCACACTCGACACATCTAAATGGATCTTTTGCTGGTGCTTTAGCCATGGCAATAATCTAATGGCTAGCACTGACTATCTTTGTTCTTGCACAGCCTTTGTCGCTGGATGTATTACAAATAACGGCAATTCACGACGCTTTTG
>CAIUBS010000020.1 GCA_903897475.1 uncultured Actinomycetes bacterium
ATCCAAGTAAGGGTGCAAAAGGTATCTCTGCATTTATAGTTGAAAAATCCGATCCTGGTGTTTCATTTGGTGCGCATGAGAAGAAGATGGGATTTAGGGGTTCACCAACTAGAGAAGTTTATTTTGATAATGTAAAAATTAATGATGATCGCAGACTTGGTGATATCGGCACGGGCTTTTCTCTTGCAATGAAAACTTTAGATCACACCAGAATTACCATTGCAGCTCAAGCACTAGGTATTGCCCAAGGTGCATTTGATGTTGCTAAAAAGTACTCGCATGAGCGCCAACAATTTGGCAAGCCGATATTTGATTTTCAAGCAATTCAATTCATGCTAGCTGATATGGCAATGCAAATTGAGGCAGCTCGCCAGCTGACATACGCAGCTGCAGTTAAGAGTGAAAGAGGAGAGAGTGATTTAACATTTTTTTCTGCGGCCAGTAAATGTTTTGCAACAGATGTTGCTATGAAAGTAACTACTGATGCTGTCCAAATTTTAGGCGGATATGGTTATGTAAGTGATTATCCAGTTGAAAGAATGATGCGCGATGCTAAGTTAACGCAGATTTATGAAGGAACTAATCAAATTCAAAGGGTAGTTATGGCTAGAAATTTAGATACCTTAAGTAATTAGAAACGAACAATAATTTCAGGAGTTGCTGCTGCATTAACCTTTTGATCATGTGGCTCAAGCGGTAGCGGCTCATTAGTTATTTCACCTCGATGAAGTAAGGCAATTTTCCACCCTTTACTTCTGGCCAGAGCCCGATCATAAGATCCACCTCCCTGTCCTAATCGATTTCCCCTTCGATCAACATGCAAGGCTGGAACAATGATTACCTCAAAATCAATTGACTCATCTGTAGCACCAATTGGCTCTCGTATCTTTCCGCTAACTCTTAGAGATTCTTGTGAACCATCCCAATTTACCCATTCAATATCATTATTTTCTTTAAGTCTAGGTAGGTAAAGATTTTTACCTAGTGAAATTAAAGCGGTATTTAGATCATTAGTGTTAGGTTCAAATTCATATGAGAGGTAAGTTGCAACGTTTTTTGCATCCTGAATTTCATTAGCTGAAATGATGTGAATCCAACTATCTTCGATAAATCTATCTGCCCGCTCCTTGCGAAACCTTTTACGCAGTTGAGATTTATTTTCACTAATTACCATGGCCCTTACCTTAATTTATGCGCAAGGCAAAGTAGGGTTTAGGTATGGATCAGACCGTGCCTGTTGCGCAGATGTATGAGCGCTTACTTGAGCTAGCCTCGCCATTATCACCGCTAGATCTGCCACTTTTGGATGCACATGGGGCGACTATGGCAAGTGATCTTCTCCTTGATGAAAAGGTGGCAATTAAAAGTGGTGCCAAGATTAGTTCAACTCAGATTGCACTGGCTGCCTCACTTGGATTAGATCGCCTGCCATCTCGACCACACCCTAGAGTTGTGATTATTAGTGCAGGTGATGATTTAGTTGAGCCGGGAAGTAAATTGGCCGATGAAGATGATGAATTTGAAAGTAACTCCTGGTTTTTAACTACTTTTGTTCGTGAAGCAGGGGCACATGCATTTCGTGTGCACACAATCCCTGAAACAAGTGAAGAGCTTAAATTAATTATCGAAGATCAATTAGTACGTGCGGATTTGATTGTAATAAGTGGTGAATCCCATGATGAATCTTTTGAATTAATAAATACCGTTTTATCAGAACTTGGCGAGATAACTACAATAATTCCTAATCTGGCTGAGAGCGGTAAACATAACTTTGGCACTATTGGCCCGGACAAGACTCCGATTGTCACATTACCCGGAGATCCAATAGGTAATTATTTATCTGCTGAAATTTTTATTCGCCCAATGATTTTAAAGATGTTAGCTAATAACGAAATAAATCGACCAAGTAAAAAAGTAAAGTTAAGCAAGCAAATTAATCTTGAGGAAGGTAAGGCCAATTACATTAGAGGAAAGTTAAATAGTGATGGAAGTGTTGAGCCGCTAGAAAATCAAGGATCAATCGCCACCCTCTCATTAGCTGATTGCCTTATAACTTTAGGAGAAAAGGATAAAAAAGTTAGCTCTGGTGATTTAGTCAATATAGTATTAATCAAATAGGAGTAAATTGAAATCATTAATTGATCAAGAGTTATTTCTGAAGCCAATTAAATTTAGAGATAAAAGTAAATGGGATGAAGTTAGAGCAATTAATCAAGAGTGGTTATCACCTTGGGAAGCAACTAGACCTTTAATTGACCGTAAATCTCCACTTCCTTCTTATTACGGAATGATTATGCAATTAAATAAGGAAATGAGAGCACTGCGATCTATTTCACTTGGGATTTGGCTTAAGGAAAACGGAAATCAACATTTGATCGGCCAGATAACTTTAGGTGGAATAATTTTTGGAGCAATGCGTGGGGCACATATCGGATATTGGATTGACCAGAGATACTCAAATCGGGGGTATACAACTAGAGCTGTAAAGTTACTTACCAAATTTGGATTTGAAGATTTAAAGCTTCATCGTATTGAGATAAATTTACGACCTGAGAACGAACCATCCAAGAAAGTTGCATTAAAAGCTGGATATTTATTAGAGGGTTCTCGTAATAAGTATCTACATATTGCCGGCGACTGGAGAGATCACATAACTTTTGTTAGAGAGAACCCAGAAGTTAAATAAAATATAAATCGGACATACCCTTCTAATTACCCTAAAATCCTCAACCTGACATTTATTGTTGTCCTTTATGGGCTCAGGGTTTATCTATTTGGTCATTATTGGCATGTGGGCTGCATATTTCTTGCCGCAATGGATAAGTAGACACGAAGAAACCTCTGGAAAGGCAATTGAGAGATATAAAAATGCAATGCAAGTTGTTGCTGAAAATAATAAAAGCATTAAACATGAAATTAAAATTGAAGAAAAAAATAAAATTTTTATGAGACGGAGATTAATATTTAGCTCATTATTCTCAATTTACTTTTTATCAAATATTTTTGCGTTATTGGGGTTATTAGTATTTACAACAACACTTATTCCGCTAACAGCGTTGCTAATTTATTTTGTAAATGTAAGAAAACAAGTTGTTGCCTCACAACTTCGTGCAAGACGATTGGCAGCACTTGAAAAGATTTCAAATACAAAAATAGCCTCGGTAGCCCCTACTGAGACTATTCAGCAGCACAAAACGACTGAACATTGGATTCCGTTCTCGGAACGTCCTGAAATCTCAGGCGTAA
>CAIUBS010000021.1 GCA_903897475.1 uncultured Actinomycetes bacterium
TAAAGAGTCCTTAGTAGCTGGTGGAGATTTAGTAATGAAGTATGGCCGGGATAAGTTGATACCAGTTGATTCGGAACACTCTGCAATATATCAAGCATTACTAAGTGGCAAGATAAGTGATGTTAAGAAATTGATTTTAACGGCAAGTGGTGGGCCATTTCGAGAAAGAGCTGATCTATCTAAAGTAACTGTTGCAGATGCGCTAAATCATCCAACTTGGTCAATGGGAGAAGTAGTAACTATTAATTCAGCAACACTTGTTAACAAAGGCTTAGAAATAATTGAAGCTCATTACCTATTTGATCTGGCCTACTCGGCTATTGATGCGGTAATTCACCCACAATCATTTGTTCATTCATTTGTGGAATTTATAGATGGTTCAACAATTGCTCAAGCATCGCCGCCAAATATGAAAGGACCAATTGCATACGCTCTTGCCTACCCTGAGCGCATCAATAAGGCGTGTGAGCCAATAAATTGGAGTGAGCCAAATACTTGGCAATTCTTACCAATTGATCATAAAAAGTATCCTGCAATTAATTTGGCACGAAAGTGCGGAGAAGCAGGTGCAGGATTACCTGCAGTGTTTAATGCCGCAAATGAGGTGGCGGTGGAAGCATTTTTAGCTGGCCAAATTAAGTTCACAGCGATTATTGAGAGTGTAGAGAGGGTAGTTAACTCATTTAACGGTAAGTCACCAACTACAATTAGAGATATCGCTGATGTCAGTGCCATAGAGCAAAGTGCACGTATGAAGGCTCAGGAATTAATTAAGGAGTTAGCTAAGTGAGCATTATTGGAGTTCTAGCCTTTGTGCTGGCGCTATTGATATCTGTAATGATTCACGAGGCTGGGCACTATCTAACTGCGAAGAAATTTGGCATGAAGGTAACTGAGTTTTTTATTGGATTTGGAAAAAAAATATGGTCAACCCAACGTGGTGAAACTGAGTTTGGGGTCAAAGCCATTCCAGCCGGTGGTTATTGCCGAATAGTTGGTATGTCACCAAGAGAGGTGCTTACAACTGAAGATTCAGATCGAGCATTTGTTAAAGCAGGAGTTGGCCAACGTTTAATTGTTTTAGGAGCAGGTTCATTCTTGCACTTTGTTATTGGATTTATTCTATTACTTACACTTTTCTCTTCAGTTGGAGTTACCTCGGTAACTAGTACGGTTGAGGCAGTTAGTGAATGTATTCCAAAGAGTGCAAATGAAGTTTGTAACTCAAGATCAATACCATCTCCAGCCAAAGAGGTAGGAATATTAGCTGGGGATAAAATTACTAAAGTTAATGGCAACTCCTACTCGGAATGGGTAGATGTAGTAACCCTAATTCGGCAATCTGCTGGAACACAACTTGAAATAACTATTGAGCGCAACGGTATGCCAATTAATCTCTTGGTTACCCCAGCAAGTAGAGAGTTAGATGGTAAAAGTGTTGGTGTACTAGGCGTTGTAAATACAATTGGCACTATTACTTATGGCCCTATAGAGGCAACAGCTAAAGCAACTAAATACACAGGTGAAATATTAGGAAATAGCTTAACTTCACTTTTTACCTTACCAGCGAAGATTCCAGATTTAGTTCGCCAAACCTTTGGTGGTGAAAAACGTGATGTTGAAGGCTTAGTTGGAGTTGTAGGAGTAGCAAGAGTAAGTGGTGAAACTGCTGAAACTGATAAGTTAACAACAAGAGAAAAAATTGCGACATTTATTTTAATTATTGCATCCTTAAATCTTTTTGTTGGAATGTTTAATTTGCTTCCACTGTTGCCATTAGATGGTGGTCATATGGCAGTTGCAGCTGCAGATGGAATTAGAAATACTTGGGCTAAACGCAGGGGACTTGCAAAACCCTCACCATTTGATGTTGAAAAATTGGCACCCATAACTATGGTGGTCTTTATTTTTATGGCATCTTTATCACTTCTGCTGCTTACGGCCGATATTTTTAACCCAATCAGACTTAACTTCTAGGTACTCTTTAGCCATGGTTGATTTAGGAATTCCATCTGCACCACCGCCAACTCTGGCTCCTCGTCGAAAGAGTAGACAGTTAAAGGTTGGTTCAGTACTGGTAGGAGGGGATGCACCAGTATCTGTGCAATCTATGTGTACAACTTTAACTGCAGATGTAAATTCAACTCTACAACAGATTGCAGAGCTAACAGCTTCGGGCTGCCAAATTGTTCGAGTTGCAGTTCCATCACAAGATGATGCAGATGCACTAGCTCAAATTGCAAAAAAATCTCAAATTCCAGTAATTGCAGATATCCATTTTCAACCAAAGTATATTTTTGCAGCTATTGATGCCGGTTGTGCTGCAGTTCGAGTAAATCCTGGAAACATTAAGCAATTTGATGACAAGGTTAAAGAGGTGGCTAAGGCTGCAAAGGATGCTGGAATTCCAATTCGAATTGGTGTTAATGCAGGGTCATTAGATCCAAGATTGTTAGCCAAACATGGCAAAGCAACTCCAGAGGCATTAGTTGAGTCTGCTTTATGGGAAGCGTCCTTATTTGAAGAGCATGATTTTAGAGATATTAAAATTTCAGTAAAACATCACGATCCAGTAACAATGGTTAAAGCTTACCGACTACTTGCTGCACAATGTGATTATCCGTTACACCTAGGCGTAACTGAAGCTGGCCCAATTTTTCAAGGCACAATTAAATCTGCCACCGCTTTTGGAATATTACTTGCCGAAGGAATTGGCGACACAATCAGAGTTTCACTTTCAGCGCCACCAGTTGAAGAGGTAAAGGTTGGAATATCGATCTTAGAATCTTTGAATCTACGCCAACGAAAATTAGAAATTGTTTCTTGTCCATCTTGCGGTAGAGCGCAAGTAGATGTTTATACCTTGGCCGAAAAAGTTCAAGCAGGTTTGCAAGGAATGACCGTGCCGCTTCGCGTTGCGGTTATGGGATGTGTAGTTAATGGACCTGGTGAAGCTAGAGAAGCAGATCTAGGTGTGGCCTCTGGAAATGGAAAGGGTCAGATATTTGTAAAGGGTGAGGTAATTAAAACCGTGCCTGAAGCGCAAATAGTTGAGACCTTAATTGAAGAGGCGATGCGCCTTGCTGAAGAAATGCAGGCAGCTGGTGTGGCATCAGGAGAACCATCTGTCGCAGTTCAATAGGTAGGCTTTACCTATGTTAAGGATGTCGACTTTATTGTTGCGCACTTTGCGTGATGATCCAGCAGATGCTGAGGTTGCATCCCATAAATTATTAATTCGTGCAGGTTATGTTCGCCGAATAGCTGCTGGAATTTATTCTTGGCTACCACTTGGTTATCGAACCTATCGAAAAATAGAAAACATTATTAGGCAAGAAATGGATGCTGCCGGTTTTCAAGAGGTTCACTTTCCAGCACTGCTACCAAAAGATCCTTATGAGGCAACAAATCGTTGGGCAGAGTATGGTCCTGATCTATTTAGATTGCAGGATAGAAAAAAGAATGACTTTCTACTAGGTCCAACTCATGAAGAGATGTTTACCTTAATGGTAAAAGGTGAGTTCTCTTCCTATAAAGATTTACCTCTATCTATTTATCAAATACAAACTAAGTATCGAGATGAGCCACGTCCTAGAAGTGGAATTATTAGGGGTAGAGAGTTTGTAATGAAGGATTCCTACAGCTTTGATGTTGATGATGCCGGCCTTGAGCTTTCATATAACAAGCACCGACAGGCATACATAAAGACCTTTGATCGCTTAGGTTTGAAATACAACATTGTATCTGCCATGAGTGGAGCTATGGGTGGTTCAAAATCTGAAGAGTTTTTAGCACCATGTCCAACCGGTGAAGATACATATGTTTTATGTAATAGCTGTGGCTATGCGGCAAATGTTGAAGCAATGGTTACA
>CAIUBS010000022.1 GCA_903897475.1 uncultured Actinomycetes bacterium
CCCAAAAACTGTCCGAGCAACTGTTGGTTCGCTTTGGCACATTCCGGTAGTTGCAGATATTAATTTCACAGATTTTATAGCTGATTCAATGAATAATGGCCTTAAAATTTATGCCCTAGATGCAAAGGGCAACTCTATTTTTGATGCCTCATTTGTTGGTCAAAATTCAGCAGGACCCTCGGCTTGGATATTTGGTAATGAAGCCAGAGGATTGCCAGAACTATCAGAGGATATAAACACAGTTTCTATCCCGATGAAAGGCTTTGCAGAGTCACTAAATGTTGCAAGTGCTGCGGCAATTGTCATGCATTCCATAGGACTGTCAATATAGAATTCTCGATATGGCGTTAGATAAAGCTCAAATTGAGCAAGAATTAGCAGAAGCTTTATCAGCGATTTCCAAGGCCGCCAATCTTGATGAGCTTAAGCAGATCAAAATAGATTTTGTTGGCGATAAATCTCCGCTAGCAAAAGCCAACCAAGCATTGGGTTCATTAGAAGCAACCCAGCGAGCAGAGTTTGGAAAATTAATTGGTCAAGCAAGGGCGAGTGTAAATTCTGCATTTGAATCAAAGAGTAATGATTTATCAGATAAAAGAGATTTAATCGCCTTGCAAACTGAAAAAGTAGATGTGTCGTTACCGGTGCGCAGGGCCCTAAAGGGAGGCTTACATCCATTAACCATTCTTACCAATGAGATATCCGATCTATTTATCGGGATTGGTTACAACATCGCAGAAGGTCCAGAGATGGAATCTGAATGGTTGAATTTTGATGCGCTGAATATTCCTGCAGATCATCCGGCTAGAACTATGCAAGATACATTTTTTGTTGAACCAATTGAAGCAAAACTAGTGTTAAGAACTCATACTTCGCCAGTTCAAATTCGAACCATGCTTAACCAAAAGCCGCCTATATATGTTATTTGCCCAGGAAAAACTTATCGAGCCGATGAACTAGATGCCACTCACACACCTGTTTTCCATCAAGTTGAGGGTCTAGTAGTTGATGAGAATATAACTATGGCAGACCTTAAAGGCACTTTGGATTATTTTGCTAAGTCAATCTTTGGTAAGAATGTGCAAACTAGATTACGGCCTTCATTCTTTCCATTTACAGAACCCTCAGCGGAGGTCGATATTTTCTTTAACGGTCGCTGGATTGAATGGGGCGGTTGTGGCATGGTCAACGAAAAGGTTCTCGTAGCTTGTGGAGTAGACATTAAAAAATACTCTGGATTTGCTTTTGGTATGGGATTGGAACGCACACTAATGGTCAAGTACGGCATCACCGACATGCATGACATAGTTGAGGGTGATGTACGGTTTTCGCAAAGTTTTGGCGTAGGCATTAAATGAAGATACCTCTAAGTTGGCTTAAGGAATTTGTTTCAATTCCGGTTAAGGTAACTGCTGAAGAAATTGCTCAAGCATTTATCAATGTTGGCTTTGAGGTAGAGGAAATTGAGTATCAAGGTAAAGATTTAAAAGGTCCTTTACTAGTGGGAAAAGTACTCTCGATTGAAGAACTTTCTGGCCATAAAAAACCTATTCGCTATGTTGGATTAGATCTTGGTAGCGGTAAGTCTCGCTTTGTGATTTGCGGGGCAAGAAATTTTAAGGTTAATGATCTAGTAGTTGTTGCTATTCCTGGTGCTGTTTTGCCTGGGAATTTTGTTATTGCAGCGCGCGAGACCTACGGCAAAATAAGTGACGGCATGATTTGCTCAGCAAAAGAATTGGGAATTAGTGAAGAACACGCCGGGATAATCGTTTTGCCAGAGGGCAAAGTTGGCAGTGATGCCATTAAGTTACTAGAGATTGAAGATGTAATTTTTGATGTGGCTATCAATCCTGACCGAGGATATGCAATGTC
>CAIUBS010000023.1 GCA_903897475.1 uncultured Actinomycetes bacterium
CACACCCGCTGGAGAAAATCAAAAAACTCTCAAGGTCCTAGAGAGCATATGGCGAAAGTGTGCTGCGGTAGGTTTAGAGAGATCAGATGCAATTATTGGATTTGGCGGTGGTGCAACTACTGACTTGGCGGGTTTTGCTGCTGCGACTTGGTTGCGGGGAATTGATTGGTACGCCATACCAACATCGTTAGCCGGCATGGTTGATGCCTCAATCGGTGGCAAGACAGGCTTAAATTCACAAAGTGGAAAGAATTTGATTGGTTCATTCTATTCACCAAGGGATGTTTTCATTGATACAAATTACCTAGCAAAACTACCGACGCGTGATTTATCAGCAGGTATGGCCGAGGTTATTAAGTGCGGGTTTATTTCTGACTATAAAATTCTCAACTTAGTTCAAGAAGATCTTCTAGACTTTGAACAGCTTATTTATCGTGCTGTAAAAGTGAAGGCAAAGGTTGTTTCTAAGGATTTTAAAGAGAGCAAACTGCGTGAAATTTTAAACTATGGCCACACGCTTGGACATGCAATAGAAAAAGATTCTAAATACAAGCTTAGACATGGTGAGGCAGTCTCAATTGGAATGGTCTTTGCAGCTGAACTTAGCAATGAATTAGCAGGGCTTTCTAATGAGGTTATAGATCTTCATCGAGTGCTAGCTAGTAACTTTAAACTTCCAATTGCTTATCCAAAGAATAGATGGAATTCACTTTTAAGCCTTCTTTTAAAAGACAAAAAAATGAAAAATGGAAAAATTAGATTTATTGGTATCAGTAGAATAGGCAAGCCTGTTTGGCTTGAGGACGTGCCATCCAGCAGTCTTGCCAAGGTTTATGAGAGAATTGCAAAGTGAAAATCCTAATTCTAAATGGTCCAAATCTAGCTAGGCTTGATTTACGTGAAAAAAGCTATTATGGGAATTTGGATTACAAACAATTAACCGATGCGATAACGGCCAAGGCAGGTGAGCTTGGAATCTCGATTGAAATTAAGCAAAGTGATAGTGAGAGTGAATTAATATCTTGGATTCATGATGCAGCGGATAAGAAGCAACCATTAATTATAAATCCTGCCGCGTTTACTCATTATTCCTACGCGATTAGGGATGCCATTAGTATGTTAAAAGCCCCAGCCATTGAGGTGCACCTTTCCAACCCGCTATCCCGAGAAGAGTTCCGTCATACATCAGTTGTAAGCGGTGTAGTGCAAGGAACAATCGCTGGGTTCGGCGTAGAGAGTTATACGCTTGCGTTAATCGCAATGCAAAACCTAGTTCAATAGCAAGGTAGACTGGTTCCATAATTTTCTTTGATTGAGATGACAAGCGGATTGGAAATTGATGGCAACTACAAATGATCTTAAGAATGGCATGACCCTAAATCTTGATGGGCAACTGTGGAATGTGATCGAGTTCCAGCACGTTAAACCTGGAAAAGGTGGAGCCTTTGTAAGAACCAAGATGAGATCAGTGCTGTCTGGCAAAGTTGTAGAGAAAACTTTTAATGCAGGCGTCAAGGTGGAAGTGGCGTCAGTTGAGAAACGGGATATGCAATTTCTGTATCGCGATGGCGAAGATTTCATGTTTATGGACTCCACTAATTATGATCAGATTTCAATTAGTAAGCAGACAGTTGGCGATGCAGTTAACTACATGCTCGAAAATTCGGATGCAATCGTTGCTATGCATGAAGGCAATCCATTGTTTATCGAGTTGCCAGCCTCAGTTGAACTTTTGGTTACATATACAGAGCCAGGACTTCAAGGAGACAGATCATCCGGTGGAACAAAGCCAGCTACGGTGGAGACAGGTATAACTGTGCAAGTACCATTGTTTATAAAGCAGGATGAAAAGATCCTTGTTGATACTCGTACTGGGGCATACCTCGGACGAGCAAACTAATAGTGTCAGCTCGCAGTAAGGCTCGTAAACGGGCTCTGGACTTTCTGTATGAGGCCGAAATTAAAAAAGTTATAGCTGTAGATTTATTTAAATCTAGAGGTGCATCCGAACTTTCCCAAGAGCCTTACGTTTTTACATTACTTTCGGGCGTGGCCGAGCATTTACTCAAGATCGATGAATTGATCACAACCTATGCTCAAG
>CAIUBS010000024.1 GCA_903897475.1 uncultured Actinomycetes bacterium
AGAAGATTGAAGATCTACATCTAATAAATGACTTACTCCTACCAATTGTTAAAGGTTATGGCAGCGAAAAGTCTTACACCTTACTTGGGACAGAGTCTCTTCAAACATTTGGTGGCTCAGGCTTTACTACCGATTGGCCACTTGAACAGTATGTAAGAGATGCCAAGATCGATACCCTTTATGAAGGCACAACCGCTATTCAAGGGCTGGATTTCTTCTTCCGCAAAATTGTTAGAGACCGTGGCCGTTCCATCACAATTTTAGGTAAAGAGATTGCAAAATTTGCTGCCACAGGTGGTGCTTTAGCTGAAGAGAAGAAATCTTTATTAAAAGCTCTTGAAGATGTACAGGCAATGATCGGTCACATGGTTGGAGTTGCCATGGAGTCTCAAGAAAATCCTAAAGAGGTTTATAAGGTTGGCTTGAATACATCAAGATTACTAATGGCAGCTGGTGAATTAATTATTGCTTGGCTGCTTCTTCGCCAAGCAGATATTGCACAAAGTAAGTTAGCAAATGCTGGTAAAGATACCGATTTTTATACTGGAAAAATTGCATCAGCTAAATTCTTTGTTCGATCAGTTTTGCCACATATCTCAGTTGAGCGTGCAGTAGTTGAATCTGAGACTGGTGAAATAATGGATATTGCTGAGGCTGCATTCTAAATTTAAGTTATTCCAAGCCTTTAATGTAAAGTGGTTGCGTGAAACATCGCGCAGAATTTTTGTTAATAAGCGCTGCTATGGGCTTTGCTTTGGGTGGAGTTGCAGCCAAAGTACTGCGAGAAGCTGATTTAGATGCTTTTCGCTTAACCCAAATTAGAACAAGTAGTGCTGCCCTAATTTTGCTGGCATTTGTGTTGCTTCGAGATAAATCTCAATTAAAAGCAACTCGAAGTGAGATTAAAGATCTAATAATTTTTGGGGTAATTGGAATTGCAGCTGTGACCTCATTTTACTTTTTTGCCTTGAAATATCTTTATGTATCTGTTGCGTTAATTATTGAATTTACCGCCCCTATCTGGATAGTTCTATATTTAAGATTTGTAAAAAAGAAAAGTGTCCCCCCTACCATGTGGTTAGGTATTGTCTTTGCATTTTCTGGGCTTTTACTAATCTCACAGATTTGGAGCGGTTCATCGCTTCATCCACTTGGAGTTTTTGTAGCATTTTTAGATGCATTAGCCCTTGCCCTTTACTTTATTTTTGCCGACCGGCTCTCACAAACTAGATCATCACTTTCACTCATTACCTGGGGTATGTCAGTTGCAGCAATTTTCTTTGCATTAATTCTGCCTTGGTGGAACTTCCCGTTTGAGTTCTTAACCACTACCTACTCTTTGCAGGGTGAGCTTTCTTCATATTCGGCCCCTGGTTGGGCGCTTATATTATGGATAGTAATAATCGGTACTGTTATCCCATATTTACTAACTGTTACGGCTATCAGAGAATTATCAGCCAGTACCAGTAGTGTTATTGGCATGATTGAACCAATCTTTGCAGGCGTAATTGCATGGTGGCTACTTAATGAAGCGTTTACCACTATTCAACTTATTGGCTGCGCTGTAGTTCTTATTGGTATCTACCTAGCTGATAAAGCAAGAAATGCAGCATTAAAGTCATGAGTAATTTTGAGGACTTATTCCTTGCAAATGATCAGTTTGTCAAAGAGTTTAAATCGCAAGATTTAACTGGTCAGGCTAAAAAAGGATTAGCAATTGTTACTTGTATGGATTCACGAATTGATCCTCTGCGAATAGTGGGCATGAAGGCAGGGGATGCAAAAATCTTGAGAAATGCTGGTGCAAGAGTTACTGAGGATGTACTTAGAACTTTAATACTTGCTACAAATCTTTTAAATGTGAGCAGAGTTTTAGTAATGCCACATACTGATTGCAAAATGGCCAGTGGAACCGAGGAACAAATTCATGCTGCCATATTTGAAAAAAGTGGTATTGATACTAGAAGTATTGAAATTAGAACTGTTACCGATCAAGTTACGGCATTAAAATCTGATTTGATAAGAATTGAACAATTTCCTCTACTGCCAAAAGAGATTTCAATTATTGGTGCCATATATGATGTTAAAAGTGGCAAGTTGACTAAGATTTAATTATCCTTAACAAACTTCTCAGTTGCTGTAAATGGTGCGGCCATATCGGTAAATCTTGCAATATGAAGTTGGGAAGCAACAGTAATTGTCCTAGTTGGTCCATTTCGATG
>CAIUBS010000025.1 GCA_903897475.1 uncultured Actinomycetes bacterium
CCAGCTGAAGGTCAGCCATCTACTTCATTAGTACTAGATCAATTTGGTAGAAATTTAACTCAAGCTGCGCGTGAAGGAAAATTAGATCCGGTAATTGGTCGCGAAAAAGAAATTGAACGCGTTATGCAGATTTTATCTAGAAGAACAAAAAATAACCCAGTGTTAATTGGTGAGCCAGGTGTAGGAAAGACCGCAGTAGTTGAAGGTTTAGCGCAGGCAATTGTTAAAGGCGATATTCCTGAAACACTAAAAGAGAAACAACTTTACTCACTTGATCTGGGTGCGCTTGTTGCTGGCTCTCGCTATCGTGGTGATTTTGAAGAGAGATTAAAGAAAGTATTAAAAGAGATTAGAACTCGTGGCGATATTATTTTGTTTATTGATGAAATTCATACATTAGTAGGCGCCGGTGCGGCTGAAGGTGCGATTGATGCGGCTTCTATATTAAAACCAATGTTAGCTCGCGGTGAGTTACAGACAATTGGTGCAACCACACTTGATGAATATCGTAAGCATCTAGAAAAGGATGCAGCTCTTGAGCGCCGATTCCAACCAATCCAAGTTTCAGAGCCAACAGTTGCTCACACAATTGAAATTCTTAAAGGCCTGCGCGATCGATATGAGAGCCACCATAAAGTTTCAATTTCAGATGGCGCATTAGTTTCAGCTGCCACATTGGCAGATCGTTATGTTTCAGATCGCCACTTGCCAGATAAAGCAATCGATTTAATTGATGAGGCTGGCTCACGCCTTCGAATTAGAAGAATGACAGTTCCACCAGAAATTCGCGAGTATGACGACAAGATTGCGGCTGCGCGTAAAGAGAAAGAATCAGCAATAGATGGTCAAGATTTTGAAAAAGCTGCATCACTGCGCGATAAAGAAAAGAGTTTAATTACCGAAAAAGCTGAGCGAGAGAAGAATTGGAAAGCTGGCGATCTAGATGTGGTTGCTGAGGTAGATGAAGAATTAATTGCTGAAGTACTTTCAACTGCTACTGGAATTCCAGTGTTTAAGTTAACTGAAGCTGAAACTGCTCGACTACTTCGCATGGAAGAAGAGCTACACCGCCGTGTAATTGGTCAGGATCAGGCAATTAAAGCATTGTCACAAGCAATCCGCAGAACCCGTGCTGGACTTAAAGATCCAAAACGTCCTGGTGGATCATTTATTTTTGCCGGACCTTCTGGAGTTGGTAAGACTGAACTTTCTAGAACTCTCGCACAATTCTTGTTTGGAGATGCAGATGCATTAATTCAACTTGATATGTCTGAGTACTCTGAAAAGCACACAGCTTCTAGATTATTTGGTGCACCTCCTGGTTATGTTGGCTACGACGATGGTGGACAATTGACTGAAAAAGTTCGCCGCCGCCCATTCTCGGTTGTGCTATTTGATGAAATTGAAAAAGCGCACCCAGATATATTCAACTCATTGCTTCAGGTATTAGAGGATGGACGTTTAACTGATTCTCAAGGCCGCGTCGTTGATTTTAAAAATACGATCATAATTATGACGACTAACCTAGGAACTAGAGATATTTCTAAATCATTATCACTTGGATTTGCCAATGTGGCTGATGCTCAGGGAAGTTATGAGCGTATGAAAGCAAAAGTTGGAGATGAATTAAAAACTCACTTCCGCCCAGAGTTCCTAAACCGAATTGATGACATTGTGGTCTTCCATCAGTTGACTGAAAACGAGATTGTTAAAATTGTTGACTTAATGGTTGCACAACTAGATGAGCGCTTACGCAGTAAAGATATGGGTATTGAGTTAACGCCTGCGGCAAAAGCATTAATGGCTAAGCGAGGTTATGACCCAGTGCTTGGTGCTCGCCCACTTCGTCGAGCAATCCAACGTGAATTAGAGGATGTTTTATCTGAAAAGATGCTTTTTGGTGATCTAAAAGCTGGAGAAATTA